>NZ_JBFSUD010000003.1:0-135449 GCF_041467175.1 Vibrio sp. 10N.247.310.24 | reverse complement strand
AATGCTTTATTGATTTTATTGTTAATTTATAGACTCATCTAAGCGGAGAAGAGCCGATAAATTAATACTAGCAATATGACAGAAAATGTTGTGAGGTTGGAGTTAAAGCCCCATAGCCAAGGAAGTGAAATGGTCAATTTGAAGTATGACAATACTGGTATAAAAGTGACATATGCGACAATCGTGCACGCAGTCAAAAGCAATAACTTATCTATCCACCCCATCCTAAGAAGTAAATCGGTTCTTTTTTCTTCAGATAAGAGCGTATAGCCAGCTACTAAAATAGCTATAACTGTTAAAATGTTTGCTTCCATCAATGCACCCTAAGCAATATGATAAAATAATCGCAATATTAAGCGTTATTGATGAAAACTGCTTCAGTTTCTTTAGGTCAAAGAATCCCAATCAAAGTCTTTGGCTCCTAAACTGATACAGGCCACCTATTTGTGAAGCATTCACGTACTTTAGATTAGCTGAAGCAACAGAGATTTTAGTAGATCGTAACAAAATTTTGTCCAGAGACGTGACACCAAAACACGCTTCCATCCGCTCCAAAGCGTAGCTTTGAATTACGTTGATGGGTTCATGAGTGAAGCTCATGGGGAGTTTCTTACCAATTCTTAGTGAGTTTAAGAATTCTTAAAAGGAAAGGGGTTAGCGTCCAATGATGTGGCGGTTATACACACCAAATGTTTATAATCTTGTAGTACTAACTGAATTTTCATGACAGATTTTCACTTGAATAATCGTCAAAAATAGCCCAATTTACAAAAAATTATGACAACTGTTATAATTAGAGTTCAAAAAGAAAACCTATTAACTTAACTTACTGTTCAGTATGGAATTTTTCAATAATCGTCAAAGTTTAGGTCTTATAATATTCCCAAGGGTACAAGCTCATGGGCAAAGTGTACGACGGTCTGCACCGTATTAGCTTCCTAATTGATGAAGAAGGTCAGATTGAACACGTCTTCAACAAGTTCAAGACTAAGACTCACCACGAAGTGGTTCTAGACCACTTCAATCCAGAAGCTTAATGTCGATTTTAGTGAGTTGATTCTCTAAATTCGCACCTAGCGAATCTAAATACACTACTCACTACTAAGCCAAATGCCAAAAGGCCGAATATCATGGATATTCGGCCTTTTTGTACTTATTAAAATTGATAGCGCATTCAAATTGATAGCGCGTTCAATTACGATTGGTGTTCAGGGTCATCATCGAGAGCGTGACTCGGTAAGGCATTCCAAACCGCTTTCACTAGCGTGGCTAGAGGGATCGCAAAGAACACTCCCCAGAACCCCCACAGTCCGCCAAACACCAACACTGCTACAATAATCGCTACTGGGTGTAGGTTTACCGCTTCCGAGAAAAGAACCGGTACCAGCACGTTACCATCTAACGCTTGGATAATACCGTAAGCGAGAAGCAACCAATAAAACTGAGGTTCTAAGCCCCACTGGAACAGGCCAACAATCGCGACTGGAACGGTCACAGCCGCCGCACCGATGTAAGGAATCAATACCGAGAAACCAACCGCGACAGCCAGCAGTGCTGAATAACGTAAATCCAGAATCGCAAAGGTTACGTAGCTGACACCGCCGACGATCAAAATCTCAAGCACCTTACCGCGAATGTAGTTTGAGATTTGTTGGTTCATCTCAACCCAAACCTTGGTCGCTAGACGACGGTTCTTAGGCAGAACACCACTAGCCATACTGATCATCTCTTCTTTGTCTTTCAAAAGGAAGAAAATCAGCAGCGGTACAAGAATCAGGTAAACCGCAAGCGTCGCCAAACTAACAAGAGAAGCTAAAGAGCCCTTCACAACGCTTTCGCCAAAGCCTAATGCTTTGTTTTTCGCATTAGACACAATCGATTCAACGATCTGCAGGTTTGCTAGTTCAGGGTAACGCTCAGGAATGGTTGCGATGAACTTCTGTAAACCACCATACATGCTTGGAATATCATTGATAAGGTTACCTACCTGTTCCCAAATCGTTGGTACTAGACCAAACAGCGCAAGTAACATCACGCTAAAGAACATTAAAATCACCAACATCACTGATGGGGTTCTTGGAACACCGAGTCTTTGAAGTTGAGTAACCGGCCACTCAAGCAGGTAAGCCAAAACAATAGCCACCAAAAGAGGGGCTATGAGGTGACCAAAGAAGTAGATCGTAATAAAGCCGAAGAGAATGATGGCAACCAAGCTGACAGCATGGGGATCAGAGAAACGTCGTTTATACCAACGATTGACCATTTCAAGCATTTGACTGCAATTCCTTTTTAGTGACGAGGAGATGATGGTAATTAGAGCAAACCTCTACGATGACGTCATAGGCTTGCTTAGACAAAAAAGTAACAATATCTTTCATCGAGCTGTTATCAGAGACATAAATTGACAATGATTGCCCTACTTCTAACTTTACACTGTGACGCTTGGCTAATAATAGTGCCATTGGACAGCGCTCTTGGCGTAAATCTAGAATATTAGGTGTCATTCTTTAGCTCGATGCTTATTATAAGGGTCGTATTGTAATCTGTTTTTGAAAACGCGCCATCATTCATTCATCTTCCTTCATGATAGCGCACGCACTTGGTAAAGGTTAAATCAGATAGAGAACCAATTTGCATTGCACTTGTCTTACTGTCAGAAGAAACGGAGTATTACTGACTAATATGTTTAAACGCGCTCGCTCAATTGCTTGCTTATGCATCGCAGCTACATTAAGCACTCCAACGTTGGCAAATACCAATGGTTTGGAGCTACCCGATATCGGCACCGCGGCTGGCGGCACACTCACTATCGACCAAGAACTTATCTATGGTGATGCCTACATGCGCATCATCAGAAGCAGCCAGCCTATTGTAAACGACCCGGTTCTAAACCAATACATTGACACGCTTGGCCATCGCCTTGTCGCGAACGCAAATGATGTAAAGACACCTTTTCAGTTCTTTATGATCCGTGACCGAAACATCAACGCTTTTGCTTTTTTTGGTGGTTATGTTGCTTTGCACTCAGGTTTGTTCTTGCATGCACAGTCTGAAAGTGAACTCGCTTCCGTATTGGCGCACGAAATCGCGCATGTTACCCAGCGTCACTTAGCACGTAGTATGGAAGATCAAGCTCGCCGCTCTCCTGCAACCATCGCAGCATTGGCCGCTTCTGTATTATTAGCGATTGCAGCACCAGAAGCCGGTATCGCAGCTATCACTGCAACAACTGCTGGTAACATGCAAAGCCAAATAAACTACACCCGAAGTAATGAAAAAGAAGCCGACCGCTTTGGCATCAACACGCTTGCAAAAGCAGGGTTCGATGTAAACGCTATGCCACGTTTCTTTGGCCGCTTAGCTGATGAATACCGCTATGCAAGCACACCGCCAGCAATGCTATTAACTCACCCGTTGCCTGAAGACCGAATCACAGATTCACGCGCCCGTGCTCGCAGCTATACACCACTAAAACTGGCTCCGTCACTGGATTATCATTTAGCAAGAGCCCGGATTGTTGCACGCTATGCAGGTATTAATAATGATGCAGCTCTTGATTGGTTTGAGCGAAAGCTGAAGAAAGCCCCCAAAGCCTTGGTTCCATCATTAGAGTATGGACAAGCACTGGTTTACCTAGATTCAAAAAAACTAGATAAAGCAGAACCGATTCTGACCAAGCTGATGAATAGCGACCCAACCAACTTGTTCTATCTGGATGCTATTTCAGATCTGCACATTGAACAGAAAAAGCCTGAGATTGCGATTAAAGAACTTAAGTCAGCACTTGATCGTCAACCAAACAACTCAGTTCTAACCATAAACTACGCCAATGCACTGATCGAAAATGAAGACCTACAGGAAGCCGTTCGCGTGTTGCAACGTTACACGCACGATAACCCGAACGACACCAATGGGTGGTACCTGCTTTCAAAGGCAAATACAAACCTTGGCAACAGCGATGAAGAATTGTCTGCTAGGGCAGAGATTTTGGCACTGCAAGCCAACTGGAACAAAGCGATTCAGTACTACACGCAGGCGAGCCAAATAGCAGAACTAGGCAGCCTAAAACAAGCACGTTATGACGCTCGAATTGATCAACTAATGATACAGCGCGAACGCTTCTTATCGTTGCAATAAGTATAATGACTGGTAGCGAAGCTCGTTGCCAAAATACAAAGAAAGCTCAACGTTACACAATAAGAAGCCACTCAGTTGGCTTCGGCTGAACTATTAAATCAAAAATAATAATGAGGAAGAACCATGTCTGTCGTGATTTATCATAACCCACGCTGCTCAAAGAGCCGTCAAACTCTCGAACTGCTTGAAGCAAACGGCGTACAACCAGAGGTGATCAAATACCTAGATGCGCCTTTGACTGTTGAACAGCTGAAAGTGCTTTTCACTCAGCTTGGTTTTGAGAGTGTTCGCGACATGATGCGTACCAAAGAAGCGGATTACAAAGAAGCGAACCTTGGTGACGCATCAGTGACTGATGAAGATCTTTTCGCTGCAATGGCAACGAATCCAAAACTGTTTGAACGTCCAGTGGTTGTCGCGAACAACAAAGCAAAAATTGGTCGTCCACCAGAACAAGTACTAGAGATTCTGTAATCCAATATGAGCATCAACATTCTTGTTCTCTACTATAGTCGACACGGCAACACCCAAGCGCTAGCAAGGCAAATCGCTCGAGGGGTTGAATCCATCCCGAACTGCGAAGCCATGCTAAGAACGGTGAACAACGTGTATACGGTAGAAGAGCAGCCGGATTCGCGCTATCAACCAACAGATCCTATTGCGACCTTACAAGATCTCCGTTCTTGCGATGGTTTAGCACTCGGCAGCCCAGTATGGTTTGGCAATATGGCTGGGCCAATGAAGCACTTTTGGGATAGCACAACATCGTTATGGATTAATGGCGATCTCATCGATAAACCAGCTTGTGTATTTACTTCCTCTTCATCACTACATGGTGGTCAAGAGACGACACAGCAAAGCATGATGCTGCCTCTACTTCATCATGGCATGTTAGTCGTGGGCATCCCCTATTCAGAACCTGCGCTGCACACCACTCAAACCGGTGGCACACCTTACGGTGCAAGCAGCACTGGAGAGAGCGCTTCATTAAGCAAAGAAGAAATTGAGTTGGCGAAAAACCTAGGCAAACGCGTAGCGCGCATCGCTATTAACCAGAAGGGAATGCCTCAATGATGTATATGTCAGAGAGACCGATGTCTCCCAAAACCAAGCTATTTCGCTACCTTGCTTTAACGGGCAATTTGTCGCTTTTATTCTGGGTGGTTGCTTGGCAGATGACACTTTCACCGCACCCTCACCTCAGTAATGTAACACTGGCGATTGCTTGGGCTATACCGCTGTTACTACCATTACCGGGAATATTATCGGGCAAACCTTATACGCATGCTTGGGCGAATTTCGTCTTAATGCTCTACTTCCTACACGCGTTAACTATTATGTATGTAGACGGTGGAGAGCGCTTGTTAGCCGCTGTAGAACTGCTTTTGACGACTCTAGGCTTCGCAGGCAATATATTATTTACCCGTTTTAGAGCCAAAGAGTTAGGCATCAAGTTGAAGCGCCTTTCCGAAGTAGAAAAGAAAGAGAAAGCTAAATTCGAGCAATAATATTGATTCGATGCTCTAGATCTGACATGGCAACAGATAAACAAAAAGCCCTGCGAGATTTCTCTTGCAGGGCTTTTTTCGTGATTTCATATCAATCTGTCATGTCGGTAGACGATTACGAGCGAACCCATTCGTATACTAAGCTTGGCTTAGCGTGCACTGGCGCTGTGACTGGTAGCGCTTCCTCATCAGATTCACCTAGCGTCACCTCAGTTGTATTTGTTAGCTCAGCACCTGTAGATAACTCACTGCCTTTCATCACTTGAACGCTTGGGGTAGTTTCATTGCCCATCGCATCAGTAACAACAGCAGAGTCATCGCCTACAGACATAATGTTATCTTGCGCTTCAAATTCTGGGCTCACTTCAGGTTCGATATAAGACTCTTCAACCTTCGCGACTTGGCGAATGCTTTCAACTTCTTGTTCAAACTCTTGTTGGGTCGATAACAAATGAATTCGGAACGTCACTTCATTGTTTTGAATTTGTAGAATATCTAAGCTTGCCACCGAGTTTAGACGCTTCAGTGCATTCTCCAATTGGAAGAAGTCTTGCGCGTTATTCAGGCTGATAAACTGCGTTAAGATTGATTCCGAAGATTCACTCGCAACCGTTACTGCACTCTTACTCGCGTAGTAGTTACTGATTTGGTCAACAAGCTTCTTAGAAGTCGTCGCGCTGTTGCCCGATACCGAACCACTCACAGGCGATTTTGGCGCGCTCGTCAGTTGGTTTGGTTTTTGATCATACAAAGTCCAGCGTAATCCAGAAGACTGTGCCTTAATCACCAAAACAGCATCAACAGGGTAACGTTGACTCGCGTTGCTAATCGGTGTGACAAAGCTGCCCCACAAATCCGAGGTGGCCACTCCCGTAACATCATCAAAATCACCAACAGGAAACATCAAAGGCAAACCGCGCTCTTTTGCATTGGCTTGTAAGCCTGCAGCTAACAGTGAGTTGGAGTGTTCCCAGACAATGTTCTTGTCGTAGTTACTCTCTTCTACCAGCCAAACAAGAATATTTGAGCGAGTATCAGGCCAATACGGTAATTGCGCTTGAGTCAGTAGTGAACGAATTTGAGCACCGTTAAAACGCATACGCAATGTTGATTGGTCATTGCTTTCGCCAAAACTCATTTGAGACATGTACTGCGCACTCTTACGCATCGCCTTTTTAATCGTCTCATTCGACGCGACATCAGTTTGGCCAGTAGCACGTATCAATACCTGCTCCATGCCAGTATTTCTTGCCACTTGTTCTGGTTGTTTGTCTTCGGCGTTAATCGCAACTTCAGCACTAAAGATATCTACTTGAGTTAAGGCATAACTCGGAGAGGCTAATAGTCCCATCAACAACAATGCTATGTAGCGCATATTGATCCTAATATTCAAAGCTTGTGCCTTGATGATAAGCAACTATGGATTGAGGGGCAAGGTCGTTAGCACCCACTGTGTTTAATAACCACAAAATATCACCTGACCATGATAAATCGTTCACTTGTAAACTGAATTGTTTTTATTTTGATAGAGATAAACATAACTAATATAAATAAATTTGATCTATCTGACATAGCAACCGATTGCCAAGTGATAGAATCCCGCGAATTTTATTTTTCGCTTTTCATATAACGACCATTTTTAAGGACATAACATGAAAAATGCTCTGCAAGGTGCGCAAATGCTATTTGTCGCTTTTGGTGCACTTGTACTGGTGCCCCTGCTGACAGGCCTTGATCCCAACGTAGCGCTCTTTGGGGCAGGTATCGGTACCCTTTTATTCCAACTTATTACACGCCGTTCAGTACCTATTTTCCTTGCGTCTTCTTTTGCATTCATCGCACCTATCATGTTTGGCATTCAAACTTGGGGTGTAGGTGCAACCATGGGCGGCCTTATGGCAGCAGGTGTTGTGTATGTATTAATGGGTGCCTTAATTAAGGTACGTGGTGTAGCCTTTATCCACAAACTGCTTCCACCAGTCGTAGTTGGCCCTGTAATCATGGTGATCGGCTTAGGTCTTGCGCCTGTTGCGGTAAACATGGCGCTAGGTAAAACAGGCGATGGTGCGGTTCAGCTTATAGATGCAGACGCAGCATTATGGATTTCATCTATTTCATTGTTAGTAACGATTGTCATCAGTGTTTTCTCGAAAGGCTTTCTTAAACTGCTGCCGATCTTCGGCGGTATTGTTGCGGGTTATATTACGAGCTTAGTATATGGTGTCGTTGATTTTACCCCTGTCGCTCAGGCTGCTTGGTTAGCTCTACCTAACTTCACAGCGCCAGAGTTCAACATCAACGCTATCTTCTTTATGGTATTTGTAGCAATTGCACCTGCTGTTGAACACGTAGGCGACATGCTTGCTATTTCGAATGTAACCGGTAAAGACTACCTTAAGAAGCCAGGTTTACACCGCACAATAACTGGTGACGGCGTGGCAACGATTGCTGCTTCTATGTTGGGTGCTCCACCAAATACAACCTACAGTGAAGTAACGGGGGCTGTAATGCTGACCAAAGCATTCAATCCAGTGATCATGACTTGGGCAGCAGTAACAGCCATTGTTCTAGCATTAGTAGGTAAGCTAGGCGCACTACTTCAAACGATTCCAGTTCCTGTTATGGGCGGCATCATGATTCTTCTGTTTGGTTCTATCGCAACCGTAGGCTTGAATACTCTAATTCAGAACAAAGTTGACCTACACAAATCACGCAACCTTGTGATTGTCGGCATTACTTTGGTCTTCGGCATTGGCGGCATGGCATTTGGCATCGGCGACTTTAGCCTGCAAGGCGTAAGCTTATGCGGTATCGTGGCAATTCTGCTTAACCTAGTGCTTCCAGAAGAGTTAGGCGATAACACCGTAGTAGACAAAGCCCAAATCGACTAACTGCAAGTCAACAAACTGTAGAGGCTTGTGATCCTCAATTAAGAGCATCACAAGCTAGCAAGATCAAAAAAGGGAGAGCATCGAATGCTCTCCCTTTTTATTAATACGGCTAATTCAGCGAGTTAAGAAACGGTTTAGCGTCACTTAAGCTGAAACCGAATTACTTAGTACCGAAGATCTTATCACCAGCATCACCAAGACCAGGAACAATGTAGCCCTTGTCGTTTAGCTTCTCATCGATTGCAGCAGTGTAAAGCTCAACATCTGGGTGCGCTTTTTCTAGTGCAGCGATACCTTCAGGGGCAGCAACAAGTACCAGTACTTTAAATACTTTACAGCCTTGCTCTTTTAGAAGGTCAAGAGTTGCAATCATAGAACCGCCAGTTGCTAACATTGGATCAACCACTAGAGCAATACGCTCGTCAATGTTAGATGCTAGCTTGTTGAAGTATGGTACAGGCTCTAATGTTTCTTCGTCACGGTAGATACCTACGACACTGATTCGAGCACTTGGCATATGCTCTAAAACACCATCCATCATGCCTAGACCTGCACGTAGGATTGGCACTACTGTTACCTTTTTACCTTTAATTTGGTCAACTTCTACTGGGCCGTTCCAACCATCAATAGTTACACGTTCAGTTTCAAAGTCTGATGTCGCTTCGTATGTTAGAAGGCTACCCACTTCTGTCGCTAGCTCACGAAAACGCTTAGTACTAATGTCACCTTCACGCATCAGGCCAATTTTATGTTTTACTAGCGGGTGTTTTACTTCAACAACTTTCATTTCCAACTCCGGCAATATTTAAACAAACCTGTAGATTATACACGAACTGTGGGGTTATTTCAGAATCTTTATTCTAATAAAAAAAACCGCGCAAACGTTTGCTCTTCGTAATCAAGCCCTGTTAGAATAGCGCCGTTTTCACATCCAACTTAAGTTCGAGGACTATCCCGTGAGTGGTAATACTTCTTCTCTAAGCTACAAAGACGCTGGTGTTGATATCGACGCAGGTAATGCACTAGTAGACCGTATTAAAGGTGCTGTTAAACGCACTCGTCGCCCTGAAGTAATGGGCGGTATTGGTGGCTTTGGCGCCCTATGTGAACTTCCAACGAAATACAAAGAGCCGGTACTTGTTTCAGGTACTGATGGTGTTGGTACTAAACTTCGCCTTGCTTTGGATCTGAAAAAACACGACACCATTGGTATCGACCTAGTGGCAATGTGTGTGAACGACTTAATCGTTCAAGGTGGTGAGCCGCTATTCTTCCTAGACTACTACGCAACAGGTAAGCTAGATGTAGATACAGCAGCAGATGTTGTTTCTGGTATTGCTGAAGGCTGTGTTCAAGCAGGTTGTGCACTCATCGGCGGTGAAACTGCTGAAATGCCAGGTATGTACGAAGGCGACGACTACGATGTAGCCGGCTTCTGTGTTGGTGTTGTAGAAAAAGCTGACATCATCGACGGTACTAAAGTAGCTGCAGGCGACGCACTTATCGCTGTTGGCTCAAGTGGTCCACACTCAAATGGTTACTCTTTGATTCGTAAAGTTCTAGAAGTTTCTGGTGCTGATAAGAGTGAAGAGCTAGAAGGTCGCACTATCGGTGAACACCTACTAGAACCGACTAAGATTTACATCAAATCGGCACTTAAGATGATTGCAGAGCATGACATTCATGCTATCTCGCACATCACAGGTGGTGGTTTCTGGGAAAACATCCCACGCGTACTTCCTGAAGGTACTAAAGCAGTGATTGATGGCAAGAGCTGGGAATGGCCTGCTATCTTCAACTGGCTACAAGAGAAAGGTAACGTGGAGACATTTGAAATGTACCGCACTTTCAACTGTGGTGTAGGCCTAGTTGTTGCTCTACCTAAAGATCAAGCAGACGCAGCTGTTGAACTGCTGAAAGCCGAAGGCGAAAACGCTTGGGTTATCGGTGAGATCGCAAACGCTGAAGCTGGCGAAGAGCAAGTTGAAATCAAATAAGTGATACATTCGCTTATTTAGTTAATAGATGAGGACCTAATGGTCCTCATTTTGCTATTTAGCCCGCAGAAAACCTTAGTTTATGTAGGTAAATTGTAAGCACCCCTGTTAATCAATCGTATGACCCACTCTATGAAAAACAATCTCTCAAATAAAACCAGTATCTCTAGTAAAAACATCGTTGTGTTAGTTTCAGGAAGCGGAAGTAACTTGCAAGCAATTTTGGACGCCTGCGATAGCAATATGATTGATGCTTCAGTTAAAGCTGTCTTCTCAAATAAAGCAGAAGCTTTTGGTTTAGAGCGAGCGAAAACCGCGGGTGTTGACGCACATTCTGTGAACCCAAAAAACTATGGTTCACGTGAAGAGTTCGATCATGAATTGATGATTCAGATCGATGCTTACCAACCCGATTTAATCGTACTTGCGGGATACATGCGTATCTTGAGTTCAGAATTTGTTCGTCACTATGCTGGTAAAATGGTCAACATCCACCCTTCCCTGTTACCTAAATACCCAGGCCTACACACCCACCAGCGTGCCATTGATGCACAAGACAAAGAGCACGGTACAAGCGTCCACTTTGTTACCGAAGAACTTGATGGTGGCCCTGTAATCTTGCAAGCCAAGGTGCCGGTATTTGAAGATGATGATGCTGACATGTTAGCAAGCCGAGTACTGACTCAAGAGCACTGTATTTACCCGATGGTTTGTAAATGGTTTGCTGAAGATCGTTTATCGATGGTAAACGGGAAGGCTGTCTTAGACGGTGAAACATTAGGTACACACGGTTACGCAGAAGAGTAATTAATAAGGTTGTTCTCCCAGAGTAAATCACGGAAGAATAAGCCTTAAAAAACAGAAAACAAAAAGGCCGCTCACTGACTTATTAGTACAGTAAGCGGCCTTTTTTAATCAGGACAAATAATAGTATCGACTAGATTAGCTCAATGGTTCAGTAGGCGCTTGGCTTGCCACCTTCTTCGGAGCATAAGCGACATCTTCCAACGCTTGGTGGTTGTTGCCGATCAGCTCACCAAAATGAAACAGTGCGTACTCACCCGGTTTCATTCTAAACCACTCTTCATTATCTGTTAGAGGCTGAGTTGCGACGACGGTTACCACATCGTTGGGCGTAGTTTCTTCTTGGAAGTTAATCTCAACATCTTCATCAATCAGGCTCGCGTTACCAAAAGGAGCGCGTCTTGTTATCCAGTATAAATGGTTCGTACAATAGTTCATCACGTACTCACCGTCACTGAGCAACATATTGAAAACACCTTTCTCTCGTAACTGGTCACAGCACTCAGCGACAAAGCGAAACATACCTTCCATATCTTGAGGAGGTTCAGGAAAACGGTCTTCAAGTTGTTTCAACAACCAACAGAAAGAGAGTTCGCTGTCCGTCTCACCGACAGGTCTGAATCGACCACTAATCAGATCATCATAATCCGTTAGTTGACCATTGTGAGCAAAGGTCCAGTATCGTCCCCAAAGCTCACGAGTAAAAGGGTGAGTATTTTCTAGATTAACACCACCACGATTGGCTTGACGGATATGACTGACAACAGCTTGGCTCTTAATTGGGTAGTTTTGAACCAACTCAGCGATCTTTGATTCACAACTAGGATTAGGGTCTTTAAATGTACGAAAACCCTTTCCCTCATAGAAAGTAATACCCCAGCCATCACGATGTGGACCAGTGTTGCCTCCACGCTGCATAAGGCCAGTAAAGCTAAAACAAATATCAGTTGGCACATTCGCGCTCATACCGAGCAATTCACACATGGTTTAATCTACTCCCTATTTAAACCAATGGAGCCACAAACCTAGGCTCCAAATATCTGTAAAACTATTATTCCATTTCTTTTTCAACAAGCTGAATCACAATGTGGATGATCTTAATGTGAATCTCTTGGATGCGATCAGCGTAGCCAAAGTGTGGGACTCGGATTTCGATATCAGCACAACCTGCCATTTTACCGCCATCTTTACCGGTCAGCGCAATGGTTTTCATCCCTTTAGCTTGAGCAGCTTCAATCGCTTTTAGGATGTTGCCAGAGTTACCTGAAGTCGACAAACCAAACAACACATCGCCTTTACGACCGACGGCTTCTACATAACGAGAAAATACGTGGTCGTAGCCAAAGTCGTTACTCACGCAAGACAGGTGACTCGGATCTGAAATCGCAATACCAGCAAAACCTGGACGATTTTCACGGTATCGGCCTGTTAGCTCTTCCGCGAAATGCATTGCATCACAGTGTGAACCACCGTTACCACAAGAAAGCACTTTGCCTTCTTGCTTGAATGAATCTGCAATCATTTTTGCAGCAGCTTCAATTTGAGCAATGTTATGGTCATCACTCAAGAACTTGTTCAGAACGTCAGCAGCTTCGTTCAATTCACTTTTGATTAGGTCTTGATACATTTGGCTTATCTCTTATGTTTTTTGACGCAACTTAAAGTGCGTGAAATGAGAATTGAGGGTTTTCCCCTCTTTATCACTGAGTTTACCCACAAACATGAAATAGTGTCGACACTTAAGCCCAAAGATTGCCATCTTAATTAACCTCTCACTGTCGATCCGCCCAAATATTCACCACCAACCTCTCACAATTAGAACTTTAACTCTATTGAGATCACTTTTTATTCACTTTGGAGTTTTACAAATATTTAATATTTTGTTTACACTTAACTGGTTAGACCTCTTACCTAAACTTAATAACAATAAGTGATCTCTGAAAAGGAAATCGATCATGAACATATTGCTCTCCCTACTCGGCATGACAGCCATCTTAGGCGTCTGTCTTTACCATAGAGTTAGTCTGGTCCGTGCGTTAATTGTGTTAACTGGCGCAATGGTCGCATTAACCCTGTTTGGCAGCGTGGCAGTCACTGGCTGGCTTTGTTATCTATTGGCCATTGCAATCTTTGCTGTACCAGCAATTCGCCAGACCCTCATTAGCCAAAAAGCACTTTCTTTGTTTAAGAAGGTTCTACCAGCAATGTCTCAGACGGAAAAAGAGGCATTGGAAGCAGGCACAGTATGGTGGGAAGCAGAGCTGTTCAAAGGCAAGCCTGAGTGGAAGAAGCTTCAAAACATTGCGGATCCGAAACTTTCTGAGGCGGAACAAGCGTTTTTAGATGGCCCAGTCAATACAGTGTGTGAAATGGTCAATGATTACCAAGTAACACATGAGCTTGCTGATTTACCACCAGAAGTTTGGCAGTACCTAAAAGACCATAAATTCTTCGCCATGATCATCAAGAAAAAATACGGCGGTTTAGAATTCTCAGCTTACGCTCAGTCGTTAGTTCTACAGAAGCTAACGGGTGTTTCTAGCGTATTATCCTCAACCGTTGGCGTCCCTAATTCGTTAGGTCCCGGTGAGCTATTGCAACACTATGGTACAGAAGAACAAAGAAACCACTACCTACCTCGCCTAGCCGAAGGTAAAGAGATCCCTTGTTTTGCCTTAACTAGCCCAGAAGCCGGCTCAGATGCTGGCTCAATTCCAGATTACGGCGTGGTGTGTAAGGGTGAATGGCAAGGCGAAGAAGTATTGGGCATGCGCCTAACTTGGAACAAACGTTACATCACTCTAGCGCCTGTTGCGACCGTTTTAGGCTTAGCCTTTAAACTGAGAGACCCAGAAGGTCTGCTTGGTGACAAGCAAGACCTTGGCATCACCTGTGCCCTTATCCCTACCGATTTAAAAGGCGTAGAGATTGGTAACCGTCACTTCCCACTCAACGTGCCTTTCCAAAATGGTCCGACTCAAGGTGATGACATCTTCGTGCCTATCGATTTCATCATCGGCGGCCAGAAAATGGCAGGACAAGGCTGGCGTATGTTGGTTGAATGTCTGTCGGTTGGTCGTGGTATCACACTGCCTTCAAACTCAACCGGTGGTATTAAATCTGCAGCATTAGCAACCGGTGCTTACGCTCGTATTCGTCGTCAATTCAAACAACCCATTGGTCGCATGGAAGGGGTTGAAGAGCCACTGGCACGTCTAGCTGGTAACGCCTATGTAATGGATGCAGCAAGTAACCTGACGGTTGCGGGTATCGATCTTGGTGAAAAGCCTTCGGTTATCTCAGCAATCGTGAAGTACCACTGTACTCACCGTGGCCAACGCAGCATCATCGATGCGATGGATATCGTCGGAGGTAAAGGTATTTGCTTAGGCCCATCGAACTTCCTCGCTCGTGGTTACCAAGGCTCACCAATTGCAATTACGGTTGAAGGCGCAAACATCCTGACTCGTTCAATGATCATCTATGGTCAAGGCGCGATTCGCTGCCACCCTTATGTTCTGAACGAAATGGAAGCGGCTTATTCGGAAAGCAGCGATGCACTTGATAAGTTTGATTCAGCATTAGCAGGACACGTTAGCTTTACTATGAGTAACCTAGTCCGCAGCTTGTGGTTTGGTTTAACCGACGGTCGTGGTTCAGATGCTCCAACACCATCCAATAAAACGGATAAGCAGACACAGCGTTACTACCAACAGCTGAACCGCTACAGTGCTAACCTAGCGCTACTGTCTGATATTTCAATGGCTGTATTAGGCGGCTCACTAAAACGCAGAGAGCGCCTATCAGCAAGACTAGGGGATATCCTGAGTCAACTCTACCTAGGTTCAGCAACACTTAAGCGCTTTGAAAGCGAAGGTAGCCATGCTGAAGATCTCCCATTAGTCCATTGGGGTATGCAAGACAGCTTGCGTCAAACTGAAGTCGCGATTGATGAGTTCTTGGCGAATTTCCCTAACCCTGTGATTGGTCGACTACTTCGCGTTGTGTTAATGCCATTTGGCCGTATCCGTCGTGCACCAAACGATAAACTGGATAGCCAAGTCGCGCAAATCCTACAAACACCAAGCGAAACACGCTCTCGTATCGGCCGTGGCCAATACTTGGAAGCAACGGAATACAACCCTGTAGGCAAGATTGAAAAAGCGCTAGAGGTGATTCTTCAAGCTGAACCTCTGTTCGATAAGGTTTGTAAAGAAACACATCAAAAACGTGCTTTCTTACGACTCGACCTTGTCGCTCAGTTGGGACTTGAGAAAGGTATTTTAACGCAAGAAGAAGCAAATCTTCTGATTAGCGCTGAGGAACACAGACTGTACACAATTAACGTTGATGATTTCTCACCAGAGGAGCTTGCAGCAAAGACTCAGTACCCAGACCAATCGATTGATAACGTCGCTTAAGGTCAGAGAAAGAAACAAAAACGGGACTCCTATGAGTCCCGTTTTTTTATTCATCACTTCATTGTCACAAATTTTAAGGCTTCTCTATCGAGGCTTGTTCTATCTAAGTTTAGTCTATCGAAGTTTGTTGTCCCGACGTTTACTCACTCAAGACAACAATCTCAAGACAACTCTAGGGATGCAGACGAGTTACTTAGGCGCCTTGAGCTGCATCTCAGGTAGTGCCCTCTTCTTCGCTGTGATTTTACGTATTACAAACCAAATCAGTAAGCCCAATAAAATCGCAGCCACATTACCTACCGCTATAATCATTATGCTGCGCTGCCTGTCATCTTCTCTTTTTTGAAGAATCATTAATTTTTCAGCAATACGCTTCTGCTCAGCAAGAGCTTCTTCTTGAAGACGTCGAGATTCTGCTAGATCTATCTCTTGAACAACGCTGTACGACTGCTCGGTAATCGGGAAGATCAGTGGACGCTGGCTTGACGCATCGGTGGCATAAACTATCCCCGACCAAGTGTAAATTCCCAAATCATCATTATAAGGCAACGATAAAGATACTTTCATCGCATCCGCTTCGGCTTGGCCTTGCTTATACATCACATACCCATCAGGGGCTTTATACTCAACGTGAGCCGCTAACGAGCTCGGTGCAATCATACCTGGCTCGCCAGATGCCACGACGGTATGAGATAAGCCTTCTTTGCGAGACTGAATGAAGGTGGTGGTGATTGGCGTTGGGTAAACCAAGACCTCTTGCTCTTGCGCTCGCAGGAACACACCATTACCAGAAGTAATTCGAGCTCGATATTTACCAGGCTCAATGTCCATTGGTAACGACACGGTGAACACACCATCTCCAGCTTTTTCGTCAAGATCAACGCCATCATCGGCAAATTCACCCATGACAACCGGAATTGGCCGCGCTTCTCTCACTAAGGACTCTTCGTTTTCGACGAACTTAGTGAATGTTACTTTAAGCTTCACACGGTCAAGAAAGTCACGCAGCACAAGCGGCTTGCCATCGGATGTCAAACGAGCGGTAAATTTAATGTGTTCGGTTTGATACAACTTGTCTGGAAATTCATTGGCGTCTAAAACCAGATGAGATAAAAGTTTGATATTATTTTTAGGTGAGACTTTACCTACCGCTTGCCAGGGACCCGGCATCGGATTGTCGATAGAGATAATATCCATTGACGATTCTTGGTACCAACGGACATTATCAGCATGACGCAAAGCGTGATACTTCTTGCCATCAGGACGAACCAAGACGACGGGTTTAGAATTATCGGCTCGATAGATTACAAAAGTAACTTGCTCGATGCTGGGATCAACTCGAAAGCGATTATCCAATAAACTCATTACAGATTCTGTTGCTGCGTGTAAGCCAAAGCTCAAGAGCAATAAACAACCGGTAGCCAATACCCTTAACATACTTTCTCCCTACTGACGCCAGAGGCAGCTTCCGCTTTTCTCGACGAGGTCTAAACGACTTTGATGCGCTTCTACTTCATCGGCCGTAGCTCGCAAAACCTTTAGGGATTTTCGACCACTTTCTGCTCTTCGTATGCTTTCGCCTTCGCCTTCTTGTTGGCCAGCGTTAAATTGCAGCGAAGTTTGCCCACCTGTCATCAATAAGTAGACGTCAGCTAGAATCTCCGCATCGAGCAATGCGCCGTGAAGAGTACGGTGTGAGTTATCAATACCATAACGGTCACATAAGATATCTAGATTGTTTCTTTTCCCTGGGAATATCTTCTTCGCCATCGCCAAGGTATCGGTAACTTTACAGTAGTCATCCGTTTTACCTATCGCAGGGTTAAGTTTCTCAAACTCATAATCCATAAAGCCCGTATCGAAGGGCGCGTTATGAGCCACCAGCTCCGCACCTTTAATAAAGTCGAGAAACTCTTTATGTATGTCTTGGTATTCTGGTTTATCAATCAAGAATTCATCGGTAATACCGTGAACGCCAATTGCCTCTTCTTGAATCGCACGATCGGGCTTGATATAGACGTGAAAGTGACGCCCAGTCAGCCTACGGTTGATGATCTCTACTGCACCAATTTCAACGATGCGATGTCCCATATAGTGGGGGCCACCCTCTGTATTCATACCGGTGGTTTCGGTATCGAGTACAACGATGCGTTTGTTTTCATTCGAACTGTTTTTTTCGTTCGTGCTTTGTTCTGGAGTGCTACTGGTATTCATAAGGATAACTGTGTCAGACTATGCCGATAATGTGCTTGAGGTAATAGTATCAAATCATGACGAAACAAGTTGAAATTTTCACTGATGGTTCTTGTTTAGGCAACCCAGGTCCTGGCGGCTACGGCATCGTACTTCGCTACAAAAAAGTAGAGAAGACGTTAGCCGAAGGTTTCACCTTAACCACCAATAACCGCATGGAAATGCTCGCCGCTGTTGTGGCTCTCCAAGCCCTCAAAGAGCCTTGCTCTGTCATTCTGACCACAGATAGCCAATACGTGCGTCAAGGTATCACCCAGTGGATTCACAACTGGAAAAAGCGCGATTGGAAAACAGCCGATAAAAAGCCCGTTAAAAACGCAGACCTGTGGCAAAGACTCGACAAAGAGACGGCGCGCCATAGCGTTGATTGGCGCTGGGTTAAGGGGCACGCGGGGCACCGAGAAAATGAAATGTGTGATGATTTAGCTCGAAGTGCAGCTGAAAACCCGACCCAAGAAGATACGGGCTATCAGCCAAGCTGATCATTTTCTTAAAGGAAATGTCAGTATCTAAAACAGATATAGCAATGGAAAGCCGACTATGAGTCGGCTTTTTCTGCTTTTAACGGATACGAAGTTTTAGCGGAGTCCAAGGTGCGACGCGTATTGGTTCTAAAACTGGCTCCTACAGGAGAGAAGCGTCGCTTAAGGTGCCAATGTGGCTTGATAGGCTTAAGTGGATAAGTACGTTTACGAGCAACAATAAAGTATTGGCTACCAGCGAACGATGCACAGCTGCCTAAGCTGTTCTCCAACCACGTCCACATCGCTTGGTATTTACTCATAGGGAACAACGCGTAGGTGTCACAATGAATCACTTCATAATTAAGTACGCCTAGCCAATCTTTAATTCGGTTTGGCGTGTACATACGTCCACTCCATGGCAAGCTGTTCTTTCGCCAAGGCATCAAACTGGCAAGCCCAGTCACACTAAAAGGGTTAAAGCCGGTGATAATAATATAGCCATCGTCCATCATTACTCGGTCGACTTCCCTCAATAGCCGGTGTGGGTCGTTGCTATAATCTAACTGATGACTCAGCACCACAACATCAAAGCTTTTCTCTAAAAAGGGTAAATTATAACCATCTGCTATCACATTATGTAATGGGTTCTGGATATCTAGGTTTACTTGATGTTGAATGTTGCATGTGCAGCTAGAAATCTCACTGCTGAGGCCACCAAGTTTGAGCATATGGTAACCAAATAGTTTTGGGCACCACTCATCAAGTCGAGTTTGAATAGATTCTCTCAACCAGTCCCCATTGTGCAATTGTGCCCAAGTATAAGGACGCTCAAACTTCTTTCTGCTACGTGCTGGCTTCATCAATAATCTGTCTCACTTATTCTGTCTCACTAAAAGTGACTGGAGAACCAATAATGTTACATATCAAAAGCATACCTGCATTTAACGACAATTACATCTGGCTGATTCAAAATAGCGATCGCCGTTGTGCTGTCGTCGACCCTGGTGATGCAGCTCCAGTATTAGAGTACTTAGCACACCATGAGCTAACTTTAGATGCAATCTTGATTACGCACCACCACCACGATCACATTGGTGGCGTGCCAGAGCTGGTAAGACAATTCCCTGGCGTGGATGTCGTTGGCCCCAAAAATGAACCTATCCCGACCTTAACGCATCCCGTTGATGACGGTGACCAATTAGAGCTGTTTGGCGAAGTATTCCTCGTGCTAGGGCTCAGTGGGCACACCGCTGGGCACATTGGTTATGTTGGTGATGCCAAACTGTTTTGTGGCGATGTACTGTTTTCAGCTGGTTGTGGGCGAATCATGGAAGGCACACCACAGCAGATGTTTGATGCATTGAACAAGATCACAGCACTCCCACAAGAAACCGAGGTTTACTGTGCTCATGAATACACGGCAGCCAATATCGCTTTTGCACTGGCTGTTGAGCCTGACAACCAACATTTGCAACAATACCGCGACCAAGTGAATCGGCTTCGAGCCCAAAATAAGTCGACCATCCCCACAAATTTAAGACAAGAAAAGTTTGTTAACCCCTTCTTACGCTACACAGAACCAAGTGTAGTGAAATCAGTATCTAATCGTACTGAGCAGACCGATCCTTTATCGGTTTTTACCGCTTTACGTGCGTGGAAGAACGAATTTTAACAAATACAGGCTTGTCACTCATAGGGAGTGGCAAGTATTATCATCGGCCGTTTATTAAAAAGGCTGTAACATGCGAGTTAAGTACAGCTGGGCTTTGGTACTACTACTTTCTGGTTGCCAATTAACTCAGTCAGAGAATCCAGACCAAGCTTCCGAGCAAACCAACACCTCCCCTACTAAAGAAGTTTCTCAAGCGAACGTTTCATCGGGAGCGATCCAAGAACAACCAAAAGTTGAAACACCCGTCGTTACTCCACAAACACAGCAAGATGTTTGGAAACGTATTGCGATGCAACTTGAAATGGAAGTGCCGGACCAAAAGAAAGTCGACTACTACCGCACTTGGTACCTCAAGCACCCTGGTCATCTAAAAACTGTATCAAAACGCGCTGAACCTTTCCTTTATTTGATCACAACTAAGATTGAAGAAAGAGACTTGCCTTTGGAGCTGGCCCTGTTGCCCGTCGTTGAAAGCTCGTTTGATGCATTTGCTTATTCTCACGGTAGCGCTGCTGGACTATGGCAGTTCATTTCGGGTACTGGCAAAGCTTACGGACTAGAACAAAACTTCTGGTACGATGGCCGCCGTGACGTAGCCGCTTCAACCGACGCTGCATTGGATTTCTTAACCGACCTGAACAAACGTTTTGATGGGAACTGGCAACACGCAATCGCTGCCTACAACAGTGGCGGTGGTCGTGTGAACAGCGCAATCCGTAAGAACAAGAAGCTGGGTAAGCCAATCGACTTCTTCTCTCTAGACTTACCAAAAGAGACCAGCAGCTATGTACCTAAGCTACTTGCACTGGCCGACGTGATTGCCAACCAAGAAAAGTATGGCATCGATATCCCTGCGATCCCGAACAAGGCAGTACTGACTCTGGTTAACCCAAATGAACAACTTGATTTAGCCATTGCCGCAAGCTACGCCGACATTCCTGTCAAAGAGCTGCAAGGCTACAACCCGGCTTATAACCAGTGGGCAACGGCACCAGAGAAACACCAACAATTATTGCTTCCTCTAAGCTCTGTTGAGAAGTTCAACAAAGAAGTGGCAGCCAATAAAGGCAAAGGCATGAAGTTGGTGCGCTATAAAGTGCAATCTGGCGATAGCATCAGCGTACTGGCGAGTAAATACAACACCACCAGCAAAGTGATCCGCTCTGCAAACGGTTTGAGCAACAATAATATTCGTGTTGGTCAGCACCTATTTATTCCAACATCAACCAAAGACGATAAGACATACGCACTAAGCGCTTCAAATCGCCTAGCAAGCACACAGTCAAAGAGTCGTGGTCAATATAAGCTTAGCCATACCGTAAAAAGTGGTGATAGCCTATGGACGATTGCGCGCGCAAATAAGGTATCTCACCAATCACTGGCTAAGTGGAATGGCATGGGACCACGTGACACTCTTAGAATTGGTCAAGAACTGGTCATTTGGAAGAATAGTTCAGACGGTGCCATCATCCGAACTGTCTTTTATAACGTAAGATCAGGTGACACAGTCAGCGGTATTGCATCAAAGTTCAAAGTAAAAAGCGCAGATGTTGTAAAATGGAACGCTTTGCAGAACAAGAAATACCTACAGCCAGGACAAAAACTGAAGCTGTATGTTGATGTAACTAAGGTAAGTGTATGAACCCGTCAAGTAACCCACTCGTCATGCTGTTGGATATATTCCGTTCACCAACAGCGTGTTTCTTAGCGCTTTATCAACGAAGTGCTTGGGGATGGCAACCCTACGTCGTATTAATGCTCAGCCCATTCTTATTTTGGGGAGCCTATTTTTCGAATGTAGATTTTGCATGGTTAAGCGCTGAGTTGTCACAGCAACTGGCTCAAACAAACCCTGACCAATTGGCGTTACTTGACAGTAATACTCTACTCGCGAGTGAAATCATCAGTGATGTATTCGGCCGTACGTTAACCATCATTCTGTTGGCATTTTGGTTTAACTTAGCAACAAAGCCAAGCCAACACCAACATAGCTTTTGGCGATGGTTTGCAGCCGCATCGGTAGTGATATTCCCTGCCGTTCTAGGCGATGTAGCAAGCTACGCAAGCCTGATACTCAAGCACGGGCATGTGATGAGCTACGCGGCCGACTTGAACAGCTTAAACGGCTTAATCAAGTTGCCACTAACCAATGATTGGTCGCAATTTGCCAGCTCATTACCACTCTTGTTGCCTTGGTACATTGTATTGGGTTATGCCGCAGTATTAACTTGGACGGAGTTTGAGCGTGGTCAGGCACTGGTCATCTCTGGTTTGCCATGGGTTGGCTATTACCTAATCTGGGCTCTCTACATTTTAATCTTTTAAGCTGAATAGATAAAAACAAGGCTAGCGAAAATTCACTAGCCTATTTATTCCCCTGCTTATTACCCAAAGTAACCACAGTGTGAATGGTGAATAGCTAAGATCCAATGACTAATAGGCTAATAGGCTAATAGGCTAATAGGCTAGATAGCTTCTTCTATTTAGCCTTAAAGGTCACTCGCATAGGGTTATGATCAGAGGCGTCCGTAATGGGCGCCTTTGCTTTGTCTACTTCTAACCCTCGATAGAACACATGATCGAGCACCAACCCTGTCATAAACTGTGTACGGTTATCTGGTTCAAAAGCAACTTCCGTCAAACCTACCTGTTCCAACGCATCTTTCAATACAGCAAAGCGAGCTTCACTCCAACTGTTAAAATCCCCAGCAAAAATAACAGGCCCACGATACTTTTGGAGATTGTCGGTTAAGCTCTTGAGCTGAGCCTCATAATCTTCCGTACCAAAGGTAAAGTTCACCGCATGGATATTAATCACAGCCAGTTCTTCGCCATTACTTAGCAGATAGCGAGACCAAAGTGCAGATTTAGGTAATTGAAGCCAAGGTTCTTCATGAGTATAAGCACAAGCTTCAATCGGTAGATGCGTCGCTAGGTTGAGTACGCCTGCACTTTGTTCAAAAGCTTCAAATGCATTCACTCGAGTACTTCCCCATTGACCACTCGTTACCCATTGGCGAAGCCCTTCTGTCATACTCGCTTCTTGCAGCAAAACTAAATCGCTACCGGCTGACAGCTGATTTAACTCACTTTGCCAATTATTTCGGTTTTGCTTATAGATATTCCACACGGTAATGTCTAGGCCATCAGACACATCAATCGCTTTCGGGGCTGAGTTTTGGTAGCAGCTGTAGATATCGTTGCTAGTATTTTGAGAAGAAGTGATCAAATTGGGTTTATTCGGGATCACGAAGATAATATGAAAGCTAACAACAGCAAGCGTTATCAATAGCGTGATAACAATGATGGTTTTCTTAAACATACAGCACCCTACCAGAAATGAAAAAGGAGCGATAAACGCTCCTTTTAAGGTAATAGTTTTTTTATACGGCGTCTTCGTCTTCTTCGCCAGTACGAATACGTACCACACGTTCAACTTCAGTAATGAAGATCTTACCGTCACCAATTTTACCTGTTTGAGCCGTTTCGATAATGGTATCAACACATTGGTCAGCCACTTCGTCGGTCACAACAATTTCCAATTTCACTTTAGGTAAAAAATCGACCATGTACTCTGCGCCACGGTATAGCTCAGTATGACCTTTTTGACGTCCAAAGCCTTTAACTTCAGATACTGTCATACCCGTAATCCCCACTTCTGCAAGTGCTTCACGTACATCATCAAGTTTGAATGGCTTGATAATGGCTTCAATCTTTTTCATGTTCATCCCTTAAACTGTGCGAATAGCTCATTATCGGTTAGCTATAGTAAACATTCAATGAAAAAAGCCAGAGCATTAAAGCTCTGGCTCGAAATTTATCATCTTGTTTAATCAGCGCTTTAAGAAGGTTTTACTTAAGGCTTGAGTAGTAAGCAGCTAGATTAGCAATATCTTCATCACTCAGCATTGAAGCCTGAGCCTGCATTACAGCCGCCAAACCGCCGGTGCGCTGGCCGTTCTTATATGCCTTAATTGATGAAGCGATGTATTGCTCGTTTTGGCCTTTAAGATTTGGATATCCTGGGATCATTGCGATACCGTCTGCGCCATGACAAGCCGCACAGATTGCCGCTTTAGCTTGACCCGCAGCAACATCACCCGCCAGAGCGTTACCACTCAATAGTCCAAATCCAAGAACTAATCCTAGTGTAATTTTCTTCATTGCATATTCCATTAATTATTTTTATTAAAGTGACGATGAATTGTGACACAAACTTTTTCTACTTGCTCCAAAGCGCTTCACAATCTTGACCTTCGTAGTTTTTATCTACGAATAGGCCTAAAACAGCGATCACTCGATCGCCATCCATTAATATCGGCGTTCTACGTCTTAACCAGCTGGGTACTTGGTATTCCTGAAAAAGCTTCTTGAGTTTTCGACTATGACCACGACCAACTGGGTGAGCCGACACTCCTTCAGGGTTAAAGATCACTCGTAAGGTTCCGTTGGCTTTAGTAAGGGAAAAACGTTGTACATCTCGGTTATGAGATGCACTAGCACTCGACACCGCTTTCAAATGGATCTCACCTAAACCATCAGGCAATAATAAATTCTCATCAATCAAGATTTCACTTTCCCAGTTCGACAAATCTTTAGTGTCTTGTACCAAGTAGAGCTGATTATTAAAGCGCCTAATCTCAACATCATTCAACACCAGCTTAGGATTGGCGTCTGCCTGAGCACAAGCCACTTCATCCCAAATAAGTTTTAGCTGCTTTTGGCTTGGCATCGGTTGATTACAATGGCTGATCCACATTCTGATCAAACGTGCTCGTAACAAATCAGAATGCTGAGATAACGAATCAATGCTTAAGCTCTGGCTCTTACTGTTACAGCCTCCCAAAGCTTGTTGTAAGTGAGACTCAAGCAGTTCGTCGAGTAGCGACTCTTGTTCTGCACATAATTGAGCACTGCGACAGACCGATTCTCGAAAGCTAGGCCAGCGCTCTGTCAACGTCGGAGTGACTTGATGACGAATGAAATTTCGATCAAAGCGCAGATCCTGATTACTCTCATCTTCGACCCAAGTTAACCCCATATCGTGAGCCGACGCTTCGATGTCTAATCGAGTCACTGACAGCAGAGGTCTCACAATAAACGCTTTGCCAAACGACATCACTTTCGCCATTGAAGAGAGTCCTTTCGGACCACTGCCACGTTTTAACGCCAGCAAGAAAGTTTCAAGTTGGTCATCAATATGTTGGCCTGTAATTAGAACATCACCAAAACTAAGGTGCTTCTGAAGCGAATCATAACGAGCATCTCGAGCCAGCTTTTCAACACTTTCTCCGCTGTTAATATCTAGAGATACTCGCTCGATGGCTAAAGGAACCGACAAAGCATCACACCATGTTTGGCATTGCTCAGCCCAAAGATCAGCATTCTTACTGAGACCGTGATGAACGTGCACCGCACAGCACTCAATGTGATGGGACTTAGCGTATTTCGCGGCCAATTCCAATAACACTCGAGAATCAACACCGCCACTGAAAGCCACGATCAATCGACTAGGCTTGAGTGCGCTTTGATGAAGTACAGATGTGAAGGTTTCGATTAAGTGAGTCATGAGCGAGTGAACCATGAGAGTAGGTTTGAAGGGAGAATGCTTTAATAATAAAAAAGGGTTGGCACTGAGTCCAACCCTTTCATCATCTTGTTACTTGAAGCTGCCTCATTTCAAGGCACGCTTATCAGCAGTAACCGTAGCTCATTAGGCGTTGGTAACGGCGCTCAAGTAGTGCTTCGTTATCAAACTGCTCTAGCTCTTCTAGCTGTTTAACTAGCATGTCTTTCATGTTCTGAGCCGTTTGTACTGGATCGCGGTGCGCGCCACCTAGAGGCTCAGGAATGATTTCGTCGATAAGCTCAAGATCTTTCAGACGAGGAGCAACTAGGCCCATCGCTTCAGCAGCTTGTGGTGCTTTATCTGAATCACGCCACAAGATTGAAGCACAACCTTCTGGAGAGATTACTGAGTACGTAGAGTACTGAAGCATGTTCACGTAGTCGCCAACACCAATCGCTAGTGCACCACCAGAACCGCCTTCACCTACAACGTTACAGATAACCGGAACTGAAAGGCCGGCCATCACTTTTAGGTTCTTAGCGATAGCTTCAGATTGACCACGCTCTTCTGCACCAACACCTGGGTATGCACCCGCTGTGTCGATGAAAGTAATGATTGGCATATTGAAACGCTCAGCCGTTTCCATTAGGCGAAGTGCCTTACGGTAACCTTCTGGCTTTGGCATACCAAAGTTACGGATCACTTTCTCTTTAGTCTCACGACCTTTCTGGTGACCAATAACCATAACAGGACGACCATTTAGACGAGCCATACCACCCACTATTGCTTTGTCGTCAGCGTAAGCGCGATCGCCCGCCATCTCTTCAAACTCTGTGAAGGCATGCTCCAGGTAATCTTTGGTGTAAGGACGTTGAGGGTGACGAGCAAGTTGAGCTACCTGCCATGCACCTAAGTCACTAAAGATTTTCTGTTTAAGCTCTAAGCTTTTTTTCTCTAGTTGTTCAATTTCTTTGTCTAGATCTACCGCTGTGTCACCACCGTGACGCGAAACGTCACGTAGCGCTTCGATTTTTGCTTCAAGTTCAGCGATAGGCTTTTCAAATTCTAGAAAGTTCAGGCTCATCTATGAATCCTTGTTGATTCAGCTCCGCAGTTACGGAGCTAAATTTTAGTTAAATTCGAGTTCTACTTGGCTATTTCCAAGCAGCTGTTTTAATTCGTCTAGTAATGTATCACTTGGCGTCACACGCCATTCTGTGCCCAATGTTAACCGCGCTCTAGCGTCGGCACGTTGGTAGTATACATTGACTGGGACCGTTCCGGCTCTATAAGGTTCTAAGATTTGACCAAAGCGTTCAAAAAATTGACCGTTAATTTGGGATTGCTCGATAGATATCGACACCCCACGAGCATATTTCTCACGGGCGCTTCCTAAGTCCATGACCTCGCGCGCGGACATTTTAAGCCCACCATTGAAATCATCAAAGCTGACCTGTCCAGAAACAACCACAATTTTGTCTTTTTCGAGCAATTCTGCGTAGCGATCGAGCGCATCCGAGAACAACATCACTTCCATCCGACCCGATCGGTCATCAAGAGTCATCAAACCGATTCGAGTACCGCGCTTCGTGGTCATGACCCTAGCCGCAATGACCAAACCTGCAATCGTCAAGGATTGGTCACGACGAGTCGGCGTCGCATCTTTCAAGCGACAGCTGGTGTATTTCGCAAGTTCTTTAATGTAAGCATTCACCGGGTGACCCGTTAAATACAAACCAAGCGTTTCGCGTTCACCTTCTAGCCAAACCTTTTCAGGCCATTTAGGCACTTGAGTATACTTGTGTTCAACCTCTTCCGGAGCGTCGGTCAACACACCAAACATATCAGATTGACCGAACGACTCAGCATGGTGATGTTGGCTTGCTGCCTTAACCGCATCTTTCAAAGATGCCATCATCGCCGCTCGGTGAGGACCTAATCTATCTAAGGCTCCGGATAGAATCAACTTTTCGATAACACGTTTGTTGACCTTCTTCAGATCAAGACGTGCACAGAAGTCGAATAAGTCTTTAAAGTAACCACCTTTGTTACGCGCTTCGATGATGGCTTCAATTGGGCCTTCACCAACCCCTTTAATTGCACCGATGCCATAAACAATTGCGCCATCTTCATCCACATTAAAGCGGTAGAGGCCCGAGTTGATGTCAGGTGGAAGGAGCTTGAGCTTCATACGGAAACACTCATCGACAAGGCCAATAACCTTCTCGGTGTTATCCATATCCGCGGTCATTACTGCCGCCATGAATTCCGCAGGGTAGTGTGTTTTCAACCACAGTGTTTGATAAGAAACCAGTGCGTATGCAGCCGAGTGAGATTTGTTAAAGCCGTAGCCCGCAAACTTCTCTACCAAGTCAAAGATCTTCATGGACAGTTCGCCATCAACACCATTGGCTTCAGCACCTTCTTTGAAGGTACCGCGCTGTTTTGCCATCTCTTCAGGCTTTTTCTTACCCATCGCACGACGCAGCATATCGGCTCCACCAAGCGTATAACCCGCAAGGATCTGAGCGATTTGCATTACCTGTTCTTGATACAGGATGATGCCGTACGTAGGTTCTAGTGTCTCTTTAAGCGATTCGTGTTGCCACGTTTCATCAGGGTAAGAGACCGCCTCTCGTCCGTGTTTACGGTCGATAAAGTTATCTACCATGCCTGATTGCAGAGGGCCCGGACGGAACAAGGCCACCAATGCGATGATATCTTCAAAACAGTCGGGTTGCAGACGCTTGATCAGATCTTTCATACCACGCGATTCCAGTTGGAATACCGCGGTGGTTTCAGAATTTTGTAATAGGTTAAATGACGCTTGATCATCCAGAGGAATCGACTCGATACGAACCGGATCTTTCCCCTCTTTCGCTAAGCGAGGGTTTACTAGGCCTAATGCCCAGTCAATGATCGTCAGTGTACGCAGCCCCAAGAAGTCAAACTTAACCAAGCCAGCAGTTTCTACGTCATTCTTATCGAATTGCGTTACTGGGAAGTTACCTTCCGCATCGGCATAGATAGGTGCAAAGTCAGTAATCGTGGTCGGTGAGATTACAACACCACCCGCGTGCTTACCTGCGTTTCGCGTACAACCTTCTAGAATTCGACATTTATCAATCAGCTCACGAACTTCTTCATCACCGTCGTAGAGTTCAGGCAATGCAGGCTCTGCGAGGAATGCTTTCTCTAGCGTCATGCCCGGATCAGGCGGAACCAGCTTAGAAATTCGGTCAACAAAACCAAATGGGTGGCCTAATACACGGCCAACGTCACGGATTACCGCTTTTGCCGCCATAGTACCAAAGGTGATGATCTGAGAAACGGCATCACGGCCGTACATTTCAGCTACGTGGTCAATAACTTGGTCACGTTTATCCATACAGAAATCGATATCGAAATCGGGCATGGATACACGTTCTGGGTTCAAGAAACGTTCGAACAGCAAGTCATATTCAAGTGGATCAAGATCGGTGATATCAAGCGCGTAAGCCACCAAAGAACCAGCACCAGAACCACGACCTGGGCCTACTGGTACATCGTTATCTTTTGACCACTGGATGAACTCCATTACGATCAAGAAGTAGCCTGGGAAACCCATGTTATTAACTACTTCTAGCTCGATTTTAAGTCGCTCATCGTATTCAGGCCTGCGTTCAGCTCTGACTTTTTCATCAGGAAACAAGAATGCTAAACGTCGCTCAAGACCTTCTTCTGATTTTTTGATCAAGAAGTCTTCAATCGCTAAACCTTCCGTTGGGAAGTTAGGTAAGAAGTACTCCCCTAAACGTACAGTCACGTTACAACGCTTAGCGATCTCAACACTGTTCTCCAATGCTTCAGGGATATCTGAGAACAACTCACACATCTCTTCTTCGCTACGGAGGTACTGTTGTGGACTGTAGTTTTTCGGTCGACGTGGATCAACCATGGTAAAGCCGTCGTGAATCGCCACACGGATTTCATGAGCGTCAAACAAGTCTTCGGAAATGAAGACCACTTCATTAGTCGCGACAACTGGCAGGTCTTCTTGCTCGGCTAATTCCAGCGCAAAGTGCAGATAAGACTCTTCGTCCGTACGTCCAGTTCGAATGAGCTCCAGATAAAAACGGTCTGCGAAATGTGTTTTGTAAAACTCAACGCTGCTTGCAACCAACTCTCTATTGCCTTTCAGCAACGCTTTACCAATCTCACCTTCTTTTGCACCCGATAAAAGAATCAGGCCTTCCGCATGTTCAATCAGCCACTCTTTATCAATAACAGGCTGATGCTGCACATGGCCACGAAGGTAAGCTTTTGATATTAATAACGTTAGGTTGTTGTAGCCTTTATTACTCGTTGCAATAACGGTGAGTTTTGTCAATTCATCGCCAAAATCAGGAGACTGCATCAAGAAATCAGCACCAATAATTGGTTTAACCCCACACCCATGGGCAGTACCGTAGAATTTCACCAAACCGCACAGGTTGGTAAAGTCGGTCAATGCTAGAGCAGGCATACCCATTTCAGCGACTTTTTTAACTAATGGTGGCACCTTGGATAGGCCATCCACCATCGAAAAGTCACTGTGTACGCGTAGGTGAACAAATTTTGGATCTGACATTATTTTTCCTGAGTTCTAGGTTTGAGCCTAGGATTACAACTGTGTGTATTCTATTTTTTTCTAGCGTCACTAAGCAACTTTATTCGATGCCAAAATCCAATCAATAGGAAGCGCTAATCAACGTAAAGCTCTAATCTATATAGAACTTATTCAATTTGCTCTAATCTATGCCAAGAATACGTTTTACTGGCTTAAAGCTTTTACGGTAATGCTCGGTTACGCCATGTTTTTCAATCGCTTCAAAATGCGCTTTTGTCGGGTAACCTTTATGTTTAGCAAAACCAAACTCTGGATGAAGCTTATCAAGTTCTTCCATCTCTTGGTCACGAACCACTTTAGCGATGATAGACGCTGCGCTGATTTCAGCCACCCGTAAATCCCCTTTCACAATAGCCAGACCGGCCATCGGTAGCTCAGGGACTCGGTTTCCATCTATTAGCGCCATATCAGGTTGAACACTCAGCCCGGCAATAGCACGCTGCATAGCTACCATAGTCGCTTGTAAGATATTCAACTCATCAATTTCTTGTGGGGAACAACGACCCACAGACCATGCCAAGGCTTTCTCTTTAATTTCAGGAAGCAGAACAAGGCGCTTTTTCTCAGACAGTTTTTTTGAATCGTTCAAGCCTTCGATTGGGTTATTCGGATCGAGGATAACCGCGGCGGTAACTACATCACCAACTAACGGCCCACGCCCCACTTCATCAACACCAGCGAATAACTGGTAGCCTTGAGGATACTCAAAAGGAGGAGATTCTTTTTTCTCTTTTACTGCCATGACAATTCTCTTTGTAACTTTTAAGCAAATGCTTTTGAAAGAAGCACTTTATGATTCAACACACTCTCGACCGATCAATTTCAGAACTGCGTTAGCTGCCTGTTTGTCAGCATCTTTACGAATCCAGTGATGCATTTCAGTAAAGCGTTCAATAAGTGGCGCGTTGTCAGTTGAAAGCATCTTATCGACCGATGGGAAAAGGTAATCTGGGTGACACTCTTCAAGAATGTGTTCTTTTACGATTTCTTCACCCGCTAGGATATTCGGCAACGAGACAAATTCTGTGATCGACAATTTCTTAACGATATAGCCAGTGAGCTTGTTGACCTTGTAGCCAACGACCATAGGTCGTTTCAGCAACATGCACTCAAGAGCAACAGTACCAGAAGCTAACAAAACAGAATCAGCAGCAGTAATCACATTGGTAGCCGTATCTTCTACCAAGGTAAATTCAAGTTCAGGTGCCGTCGATTGCCAGATCTCTGTAAACTGTTTCTTGCGCTGTTCATTAACCAATGCAACAACAAAATTGATATCAGGGTACTTTTGCTTAATGCGCTGACAAGTTTCGATAAATGGTTGAGCAATCAAACTCATTTCACCACCACGGCTACCTGGCAATACCGCTAACCACGGCTTATCTTGCTCTAAACCCAAAAGATCGCGAGCCTCTTTCTTATTCGGCTCCAGTGGAATGGTATCAGCCAACGTGTGGCCAACGAATTCACAAGCAACGTTATATTTATCATAAAACGCTTTTTCGAATGGTAAGAAAGCCAGTACCAAATCCGTTGCTTTGTCGATTTTAAAGATACGCTTTGGACGCCATGCCCAGACTGAAGGGCTGACATAATGAACAGTCTTAATGCCCGCGTTCTTAAGATCTAATTCAAGTCTTAGATTAAAGTCTGGCGCATCGATACCGACGAAGACATCTGGCGGGTTTTGCGTAAAATACTTAACTAGCTCCGCTTTCACTTTTAGCAAGCGAGGTAAACGACCAAGCACTTCTACAAGCCCCATCACGGCAAGCTCTTCCATTTCGAAAAGAGACTCACAACCAAGCGCCTTCATTTTTGGTCCGCCAATACCCACGAATTCAGCATTCGGATATTGTGATTTGATCGCTTTAATAAAGCCTTCGCCAAGCGTGTCACCAGAGAGTTCTCCAACAACGATACCTACGCGCAGAGGTTCATTCGAAACAAAGTCCAAGCTATTGGTTGCTGCTTCTTGCTGTGCCATAGTTTTCTAATTCCCTTCTTGCCTAAAACAAAAAAGATCGCCTAACGAGTAGCGATCTTTTTGTTATACCAATCTAACGAGGTAACTATTGTCATACTCATATTGATTGGTACATAACCACATCAAGTATTAACGAATAATACCGCGCTCAGAGCTCTCTAGCATTTCTAACATAGGAGTTACCGAAGCAAACTCTTTCGCCATTTCAACTAAAGCGGCTTTCGCTTCTTCAAGTGTTTTGCCTGAACGGTATAACTCTTTGTACGCTTTCTGTAATGCTCGAATTTCTGGTTTTTCAAATCCGTTACGCTTCAAACCCACTAGGTTAAGGCCGAATGGAGCGGCATGATTACCCTGTGCAAGCACGTACGGCAGTACATCTTGAACAACCGCAGAACAGCCGCCAATGTACGCATAAGCGCCAATTGAACAGAACGGGTGAATCGCAGACAATGCCATTACACCAGCGTAATCGCCAACCGTCACGTGACCGCCAAGGATAGCGTTGTTACCAATGTGAGTGTGGTTTCCAACGATTACATCATGCGCTACGTGAGCATTTACACAAAGTAAGTTGTCATCGCCAATCACAGTGGTCGCTTTGTCTTGAGTTGTACCACGGTGGATCTGAACTGCTTCACGAATCACATTACGGTCACCGATCACAACAGTCGTATCTTCACCACCGTATTTCTTATCTTGGTTTTCTTCTCCAATCACTGCGTGTGGGAAGATTCGGTTTTGCTTACCAATTGTCGTGTGACCTTTGATCACAACATGCGACATCACTTCAGTGTCGTCACCAATTGTCACGTTACCAGCAATGTAAGTGAAAGGACCAACCGTCACGTTAGCACCGATAGTTACATCACCTTCGATTACTGCTGCCGGGTGAATTTTCGCTGTTTCATGAATCATATTAAAACTCTCTACGAGCACATTTAAGTTCAGCTGAACATACAACTACGCCGTCAACTTTCGCTACACCGTTGAACGATGCAATGCCACGACGTTCTTTTAAGAACTCAACTTCGATAACCAATTGGTCACCAGGCACTACTGGCTTGCGGAACTTCGCTTTATCTACGCTAGCAAAGTAGTAAAGCTCATTACCAGAAGGAGCACCAAAAGATTTAAATGCTAGAAGACCTGTTGCTTGCGCCATTGCTTCTAAGATCAACACACCTGGGAATACAGGAAGTTGTGGGAAGTGGCCAGTGAACTGAGGTTCGTTAACAGAAACATTCTTAATCGCAGTCAGTGTCTTTTCTTTTTCAAAGCTAGTCACACGATCAACCATTAAGAATGGGTAGCGATGAGGTAATAGTTCCTGAATTTCAGTAATGTTCATCGTTGTCTGTTCAGTAGTCAAAGTCGTATTCCTATGTATATTCTTTATTTAATGAGAAGGATTATAAACGAAAAAGACTCGCTGTACGCGAGCCTTTTATTAGAAATGCTGGAATTATGATTCCGCGCTGTTCTCGATAAGTTTTTCAACGGTTTTCAAACGCTTGTTCATTTCATCAATACGATGAACTCGCGTTGCTGTTTTACGCCAATCTTTATTTGGCTGCAAAGGAATACCTGAAGAGTACATGCCTTTTTCGGTGATACTGCGCATTACCATCCCCATACCGGTGATTGTAACGCCGTCAACGATTTCTATATGACCATTAATCACACAACCGCCACCAATAATACAGTACTTACCTATCGTTGTGCTGCCGGCGATGATAGTACCACCTGCAATAGCAGAACCATATCCGATGTGAACATTATGAGCTATCTGAAGTTGGTTATCTAAGATAACGTTATCTTCAATAATAGTATCATCTAATGCGCCACGGTCAACGGTAGTACACGCGCCGATTTCTACGCGGTTACCAACACGAACTGAACCGACTTGCGGGATCTTAACCCACTCGCCTTTCTCATTCGCATAACCAAAACCATCGGATCCAATCACTGTACTAGATTGAATCAAACATGCTTCGCCAATCACCACTTCATGGTAAACACTTACGTTAGCCCAAAGCTTAGTACCTGCGCCAATTTTTGCATTTTGACCAATAAAGCAACCAGCACCGATAACGACGTCATCACCAAGCACTACGCCAGTTTCAATCACAGCATTGGCACCAATAGACACATTTTGTCCAATGGTCGCGTCGCCTGAAATTGAAGCAGAATCAGCAATACCCGTAGCTGGCGCTGGCGTGGAATCAAGCGCTTGAGCAACCTTAGCAAAAGCAACATAAGGGTCGCTGACCACAATAATGTTGGTCTTACACAGTTCACGCTCGCTCTCTTTAACCATAATAGCGGATGCTTTACAGTCACCAAGGTGCTTGCTGTACTTCACGTTCGAAAGGAACGTAATATTTCCTTCTTGCGCTTTATCCATAGGAGCGACTGCTGAAACGGTAACTGCACCGTCTCCGTGTAGCTCTCCACCGGTAATCGTTGCCAATTCGGCTAAGGTCAGATTCTTCATAAAACTTATTTCAGTGATTTAATTACTTTTTCAGAGATGTTGTATTCTGGCTTACCGTACTGCAGAGCTTGAATATCAACGATCATGTCGTAGCCTTCTTTCTCTGCAACTTTAGTTACAGCATCTTGAATTACTTTGAATAGCTTCTGCTTCTCTTGTGCTTCACGACGTTGGCTTGCTTTTTCTAGTGCTTGAGCTTTGATTTTGTATTTGCTGTCTAGTTGGCCGACTTCAATACGAAGTTTCTCTACTTCATCAGGCCCTAATAGCTCACCATCACGCTTAAGCTTTTCAATCTTAGTCTTAGCTTCAGCTTGGATACTTTGAAGCTCAGCAGCTTTATCTTTGAACTCTTCCTGCATTTTTTGAAGAACAACTTCACGCTGAGGTAGAGCCTGGAATACTTGTGCAGTATTTACATAGCCCACTTTTTGCGCAGCTTCAGCCGCTGTTGCAAAGAAAGAAGAGCTAAGAACTACAAGGCCTAAACCTGCTGCTTTAATCATATTTTTCAAAATATTGTCCTTTAAAGATTAGAAAGTTCTACCAATGGTGAATGTGAAGAATTCTTCGTCATCGCCTTCGTAGATTTTGATTGGTTTCGCTAGAGAGAAAACCAATGGTCCCATCGGTGACATCCACTGAAGAGCGGCACCATAAGATGAACGGTAATTTGTTGGGTCAGAGTAATCGTAGTAGTACTGTTGACCGCTATTCGGTGCACCACGGTCTACGAATTCGGTATCCCATACACTTGCCATATCGAAGAACACGCTAGTTCGAATCTGACTGCGCGCTTCATCAGAAGCAAACGGTGTTGGTACGATTAACTCTACGCTAGCCAAAGCAACCGCATTACCACCAACCGAATCATCGGTTGCAGAATTGTACGTCGGGTTGTTGCCCGTGCTATTTCCGTAAACAGCTTTTGGACCAGCTGAGTTAGAACCAAAACCACGTAGTGTTGTAAAACCACCCGCGTAGTAGTTTTCGTAGAATGGGAACAAGTTATCATTACCATCCGTTTGACCATAACCGTTACCATAGCCTAATCGACCACGCATCAATAGTGTGAACTCATGCTTTTTAGTCAACGGAATGTAATGTTTTACATCGTATTGCGCTTTGAAGTATTTAGCATCCGAACCAGGTACTGTCATTTTCGCGAAAGCACGTTGGTGGTTACCTTCAGTAGGGAAGAAGCCACGGTTAAGGTTGTTGCGCGTCCAAGAGATATTGATATCGAAGTCATCGGTTAAGATATGCTCATCACCGTATTGGTCAATACTTCTCGCAAACTGTTCAACTTGAATATAGGTAGGAACGTTACCGATCTTGTTGTGCGTATAACCAAAACCAAACTCGAGACGGTTCAGCTCATCCATAGGGAAACCCCATGTTAAGCTCGTACCATAACTTTGGTTGGTATAATCGACAATACCAGCTTCAGAGGCTTCAAATTCGTTGTAGAAGATTTTGCCGCCCATACTCACGCCATCAAGGTTCCAGTATGGGTCGCGGTAGTCTAAGCTCACATTCTTTTGGTAATCGTTCATCATGGCGCTTACGCCAACACGGTTACCAGAACCTGCAAAGTTATCTTGCTGTAAACCAACCTGGAAGCTGACACCCGATTCAGTACCGTAGCCAACACCGAAGTTGACGCTACCCGAGTTCGCTTCCTTAACGTTGTAAACCAGATCCACTTGGTCTTCACTGCCAGGAACACGTACCGTTTGCACATCGACCGTTTCAAAAAAGCCTAAACGGTTAAGACGGCTCTTACCTGTATCAATCGACTTGGAGTTCAGCCAGCTGCCTTCCATTTGACGCATTTCACGACGCAGTACTTCATCTTTCGTTGAGTTGTTACCCGTGAATCGAATATCACGAACGTAGATACGGCTGCCCGCTTCTACATTGATAACCAACGACACTTCTTTGGTCTCATCGTCAAATTCAGGAATAGTACGAACTTGTGGGTACGCATAGCCAGATTCGCCTAGAATTCGTTTCACGCTCTCTTCTAAAGACGTTACAGAAGAACCGTTATATGTATCGCCATCTTCGAATGGCACTAACGCTTCGAAGTCAGCCTCGCGGCCGATAAGCTCACCACGGAAAGAGACATCTTTAACGGTATAAGCTTCGCCTTCGTCTAGGCCTAGCGTGATGTAAACACCTTTCTTATCAGGAGAGATCGCAACCTGAGTCGAATCTACCTTAAACTTAAGGTAACCACGGTCAAGGTAGTAAGATTTCAACGCTTCGATATCACCAGCCAGTACTTGCTTCTGGTATTTTTCATCCGCAAGGAAATTCCACCATGCAACATCAACGTTCAAGTTGAAACGACTAAGTAGATCAGCGTCAGAGAAAACTTCGTTACCGATAAAGTTAATTTGCTGAATCTTAGCGGACACGCCCTCAGTAAACACAAACTTAAGGTCAGAACGGTTACGAGGCAGAGGCGTCACTACGGCTTTCACTGTCGCGTTGTACTTACCAACACTGTAGTAAAAATCTTCAAGGCCCTTCTCAATGTTACTCAGTGTAGTTCGGTCAAGGGCTTCACCTTCACGAACACCAGATGCATCTAGGTTCTGCTGAAGTTGTTCTTCTTTGATCGCCTTGTTACCTGAGAATGAGATACTTGCGATGGTCGGTCGTTCTTTGACTTGAACAACTAAAACATCATCATCGCGAAGAACTTTAACGTCCTCAAAGTTGCCTGAAGCATACAGTGCACGAATGATCTCAGACACATCGCCGTCATCCACTTCATCGCCAATACGTACTGGCATTTTCAGTAGAGCTGCACCAAGTGCAACACGCTGTAAACCTTCGATCTTGATATCTTGAACTACAAAGTTTTGTGCTCCGTTCGCAGCCACACTAGTGGCCAATAGACTTGCGAACAGAATTTGCTTAATCGCCATACTTATTCTAATTATTCCTTGCTACTACCAATGCCTGTGAGAAACCATTCACAGACGAGTAAAATCATTAAATATTGCCAGAGCCATCAAAGAGAAGAGGATTGCGCCTCCCACTCTGTATCCCATTTCTTGAACTTTTTCAGGTACAGGTTTACGAGTAACGGCCTCAATAGCGAAAAAGAGCAAATGTCCGCCATCAAGCATAGGCAGCGGAACTAAATTAATAATACCCAAGTTAACACTAATCAGAGCTAAAAAACCTAAGAAGTAAACCAAACCGTAATCGGCGGTTGCCCCTGCGCCTTTAGCAATTGAAATTGGGCCACTCAAGTTATTTAAGCCAACATCACCAACGATAAGCTTCTTAAGCATTGTCAGTGTCAAACCTATGATTTGACCTGTTTTATCAAATGCTTTTCCTACAGACTCAATTACACCAAATTGTAACTCAAAGCGATAATCTTCTGGCCATTCTGCGACTTCGGGAGCAATACCCGCATAGCCGATTGTAGAACCATCAGAAAATTCGCGACTATTCGGCGTCATAACCAATGACCGCTCAACACCATTTCGTAATACGACAAGGTCCAAGGGCATCATTGGGTGTGAACGGATTAATTCAACAACCGACTTCCACTGTTCAATAGGCTGACCATTAATTTCGACAATTTTATCGCCAGATTCTAGCCCTGCAGAATAGGCAGCACCGTCATCAATAACTTGAGCGAGCACTGTCGATATCTCTGGAGAATAGGGTCTAAAACCAAGCGTTGTCATTGCTGACTCAGTTTCTGGGTTGAACGACCAGTCAGAAATATCCAATGTTATCTGTTGTTCAAAGCCGATGTCGTCTTGAGAAGAAACCGTTACAGTCATGGACTCATCACCAATATGTGATATCAAACCCAAGTTTACTGATTCCCAATCTGCGGTTTTGATTCCTGAAATAGATTTAAGTTCCATTCCAGTTTCAATTCCGGCTTGTGCAACAATAGATTGCGGGGTGACCTCACCGATCACCGGTTTAACCGCAGGCACGCCAATCAAAAATACCAGCCAATATGCGAACACGGCAAAGATAAAGTTGAATGCTGGACCTGCCCCCACAATCGCCGTTCGTTTCCACAACGGTTTCTTATCAAAAGCGTATTGCTGTTCGTCTTCAGAAAGGTCATCAACACGACCATCAAGCATCTTAACGTAGCCACCCAATGGAATGACTGACAAGCTATATTCCGTTCCATCGCGGCCAACTTTACTCCAGATCGATTTACCAAAACCAATCGAGAATTTTTCTACTTTCACACCGCAGCGACGAGCAACCCAGAAGTGTCCAAATTCATGAACAGCGACCAGAATACCAAGCGCTACAATAAAGGATGCGAAGTTCCACAGAATTCCACTCATGCTAGCTGCTCTTTTATAAATTGAATGGCTATTTGACGAGACATATTATCGAGCTCAAGAAGGCTTTCCAAGCTATCTAAGCCCTCAGAGTTATGTTGTTCACATACTTTGTTCATAACATACTCGTTAATGATAGCAATATCGGTAAACTTTACTTGATTGTTCAAGAAAGCATTGACTGCAATTTCGTTTGCCGCATTAATCGCTGTTGTTGCATGCTGACCCAAATAGCACGCCTCAATGGCTAATCTCAAACATGGGTAACGAGTTAAATCGGGCTCTAAGAAGGTAAGCTCGCCCACTTTGGTGAAATCCAGAGGCTTAACACCCGCTTCTGTGCGTTCAGGATAAGACATCGTCAAAGCGATTGGCGTTGCCATATCGGGTTCGCCCATTTGAGCGAGCACCGAGCCATCCTTGTACTGAACCATAGAATGAATCACAGACTGAGGGTGGATAATAACTTTGAGTTGCTCTTGAGAGGCATTAAATAGCCATTTCGCCTCAATGTACTCTAAGCCTTTATTCATCATAGTTGCTGAATCGACAGAGATTTTAGGGCCCATTGACCAGTTTGGGTGTGCGATAGCTCGTTCTGGTGTTACCGACTCTAGCTCTGCAACATCCGTATAGCGGAAAGGGCCGCCAGAACCCGTCAAGAGAATATGGTTGATACCGTTCTCTTCCAGATTACAACGACCTAGATTGGTTTGTACATTTTGCGGTAAGCATTGAAAGATAGCATTGTGTTCACTATCGACAGGAAGTAGCTCAGCGCCATATTTTTCGACTGCGTCGATGAACAACTGCCCTGACATCACTAAGGCTTCTTTATTAGCAAGTAAGATACGCTTGCCCGCTTTAACTGCTGACATCGTAGGAAGCAAACCTGCCGCACCCACAATAGCAGCCATTACCGTGTCCACTTCATCTAGAGAAGCGACCTGACACATGCCTTCAGAACCAGAAAGAACTTTGATGTTTGGGTAATTTGTAGACAACACTTCAGTCAGCTTAGATGCTGCATCAGGGCAAGCCATAGCAACATAGCTTGGTTGCCACTTTTCAACTAACGCCAGCATCTTTTCAACATTCGAGCCTGCAGCCATTGCTACAACCGAATAGAGTTCTGGGTTTTGTTCAACGACTTTTAGTGTACTTGCACCAATTGAGCCGGTAGCGCCAAGGATAGTTAGATTTCGCATCACATATGACCGTAGAAATGTAATAAAGGGCAGAATCACTGCCCTTTTTTATTAGAATGCTAAATAAAGCAGAGCAAAGACAGGGAACGCAGCCGTTAAGCTATCTATTCTATCAAGTATACCACCATGACCAGGAATCAGATTACTGCTGTCTTTCACCCCAGAAACACGTTTAAACATGCTTTCAACAAGATCACCAAGAACAGAAATAACGACGGTCACAAGAGTAATAACAATCATGTGGAGAGGACTTGTGAATTGGATATCAAACAAGTCAGCAAAGATCCAGGCCACGATCACTGCTGTAATGATGCCACCAATAAGACCTTCAATCGTTTTATTAGGACTCACCGCAGGGGCCATTTTTCGCTTGCCAAAGCTCTTTCCTGAAAAATAAGCACCACTGTCTGCAGCCCAAACAAGCAAGCAAACGAACATCACCAATTTTGCACCGTGGTAAGGATCAACATCGATACCGTTAGCACGCAGGATAACCACACTCCAGAAGAATGGTAGCAAAGTCAGCACGCCAAATGCGTGACGAAGAATTGATGAGTCTTTCCATGCTGGCATAGACTTAGGATAAGTCACTGCCATACCACTTGCGATTACCCACCAAATTGAACCAATCGTTAGAATGGCATAGTGAGCACTCGATAAGTTATTAAGGCTAAATGCATCAAAAGGTATAAAAGCAAAACTTGCAGCACTTACCACAACTGTTGGAATCAACGCTAAAGAACGCGATTTGCTTTCAACAAACTGAGTCCACTCCCAAAAACCCAGTAGCGAGATTACCGCTAGTGAAAGAATAAACGTGGGAAGTGATAACTCGAAAATACCTAGAATAACTAGGGGAGCTAAAATCAACGCCGTAATAATTCGTTGTTTCAAACCAAAAAAATCCTTATTAACTGTCCATCAGAGCTTTAATTTGCTCACCGGTGCATCCAAAACGACGCTCGCGGTTTACAAACCAAGTCACAGCTTCTACTAAGCTGTCTTCATTAAAGTCTGGCCAGAATTGTTCAGTGAAATACATTTCGGCGTAAGCTAATTGCCAAAGCATAAAGTTACTAATGCGGCACTCGCCACTGGTGCGGATAAGTAGATCGACTTCTGGAATATCTGCCATCGTCAGGTGCTGTGTAATCATAGCTTCATCAATGTCTTCTACATTAATATCGCCAGACTTAACCTGTTGAGCAATCGAAGTCATCGCTTGCTGGATATCCCACTTACCGCCGTAGTTAGCCGCAATATTAATAACCATACCCGTATTGGTGCTAGTCAAAGCTTCCGCTTCTTCTATTTTCTTTTGTAGTCGCGCATTAAAACGACTTTTATCACCAATAACACGAAGTTGAAGATTATTTTTATGAAGCTTTTTTACTTCACTCGACAGCACTGAAATAAACAGTTCCATCAAGACACCCACTTCTTCTTCAGGACGACGCCAATTTTCACTACTAAAAGCAAAAAGAGTTACGGCTTTAATGCCAAGTCTGGCTGCTGAAGATATGGTTTTTCGAACGGCTTGAACGCCATTTTTATGACCAAAGACACGAGGCTTACCCTGAGCTTTTGCCCAGCGACCATTACCATCCATAATGATAGCAATGTGTTTAGGAAGAGAGTCTGTGAACGCTTGAGAATTATGCATAAAAGAGTGAATCAAATTCTAATAGTCGAACAGAATAGCATAAAAAAACGCTGCACCGTGAGTACAGCGTTTTTCCTGAAAGAAAAGAATATGGAAAATTAAACTTCCATCAACTCTTTTTCTTTAACTGCTAGAACTTCGTCTACGTTCTTAACCGCAGCGTCAGTTAGCTTTTGAATTTCGTCTTGTGCTTTACGATCTTCGTCTTCTGAAATTTCTTTGTCTTTAAGAAGCGCTTTTAGATCGCCATTCGCGTCACGACGGATGTTACGAATAGCAACACGGCCACCTTCAGCTTCGCCACGAACGATTTTAACTAGGTCTTTACGACGCTCTTCCGTAAGCGGTGGAAGTGGAACGCGAATAACCGTACCTGCAGACATAGGGTTTAAGCCTAGGTCAGAAGTCATGATTGCTTTTTCAACAAGAGGAGTCAGTGTTTTATCAAACACTGTAATTGCTAGTGTACGTGCGTCTTCAGCAATAACGTTAGCTACTTGAGTCAAAGGTGTTGGTGCACCGTAGTACTCAACAGTAAGACCAGAAAGTAGGCTCGGGTGAGCACGGCCTGTACGGATTTTTTGTAGGCTGTTTTTTAGTGCATCAACACTTTTTACCATGCGCTCTTGAGCGTCTTTTTTGATTTCGTTAATCACAATTTCACCTTGATTATGTTCTTTCTTCAAGAAAGCTTTTTATTTGGAGTGATAAGGATAAGCTTACCGAGGCATTATACTTCAGTAAGCCCGAAAAATTAGTCAGCGTCGCTGATTAATGTACCTTCAGTTTCACCCATAACCACGCGACGTAGTGCGCCTGGCTTATTCATGTTAAATACACGGATTGGCATTTTGTGGTCACGTGCTAGCGTAAATGCGGCCAAGTCCATTACTTTCAATTCTTTCTCAAGAATTGTGTTGTAAGACAACGTATCATACAACTCTGCGTCTGGGTTTGCTACTGGGTCAGCAGTAAATACACCATCTACTTTTGTTGCTTTTAGAACTACGTCAGCTTCGATTTCGATACCGCGTAAACATGCAGCAGAGTCTGTAGTAAAGAATGGGTTACCAGTACCAGCAGAGAAGATCACAACACGACCTTGACGTAGTTGGCTGATTGCATCTGCCCAGTTGTAGTCGTCACATACACCTTTAAGAGGAATTGCTGACATTACACGTGCGTTTACGTAAGCACGGTGTAGTGCGTCACGCATAGCAAGGCCGTTCATTACCGTTGCAAGCATCCCCATATGGTCACCAACAACACGGTTCATACCCGCTTCTGCTAGGCCTGCGCCACGGAAAAGGTTACCACCACCGATAACAACACCAACTTGAACGCCTAGTTCAACTAATTCTTTTACTTCTTGAGCCATACGATCAAGGATCGTTGGGTCAATACCAAAACCTTCTTCGCCTTGTAGCGCTTCACCGCTAAGTTTTAACAGAATACGTTGATACGCTGGTTTAGGGTTCGTAGTCATGGAGCTTACCTTCCAAAGAGTTGATGATTAACAGTCATGGATAAAAACTGAAGAGCTCAGTTTGCATTCATAACAGCTAAAAGCCGGAAATAATTCATTATTCATAAAAAGACCGCAGCATTTGCCACGGTCTCTTTTCAAACAATACGCTAAGGATTAACCTTTTTGTACCGCTGCAACTTCGTCTGCGAAGCTCATTTCAGCTGCTTTCTCGATACCTTCACCAACTTCTAAACGAACGAAGGTAGTAACTGATGCGCCTTTCTCTTTAAGAATGTCAGCAACAGTTTTCTTAGGTTCCATGATGAAAGCTTGACCAGTAAGAGATACTTCGCCCGTGAATTTCTTCATACGGCCGATAACCATTTTCTCAGCGATCTCTTGTGGTTTGCCTTCGTTCATAGCGATTTCAACTTGAACAGCTTTTTCTTTTTCTACTACGTCAGCAGGTACGTCAGATGGGTTAACGTACTCAGGCTTAGAAGCAGCAACGTGCATAGCGATGTGCTTAAGCGTTTCAGCTTCGCCTTCACCAGCAACAACAACACCGATTTTCTCGCCGTGACGGTAAGAAGCTAGTGCAACACCTTCAACAAGCTCAACACGACGGATGCTGATGTTCTCACCGATCTTAGTTACTAGAGCGATACGTGCGTCTTCAAACTTAGCTTGAAGTGCAACGATGTCTAGACGTTCAGCTAGAGCAACTTCAGCAACTTCGTTAGCGAATGCAAGGAAACCTGCATCTTTAGCTACGAAATCAGTTTGGCAGTTCACTTCAAGAAGAGCAGCAACGCCAGCTTCTTCTTTAATGATGATTGCGCCTTCAGCAGCAACGTTACCAGCTTTTTTAGCTGCTTTCGCTGCGCCAGATTTACGCATGTTTTCAATTGCTAGCTCGATGTCGCCTTCAGCAGCAACAAGCGCTTTTTTACATTCCATCATGCCCGCAGCTGTGCGTTCACGAAGTTCTTTAACTAGAGCTGCAGTTACAGTTGCCATTCTCTATTCCTCAGTAAATTCTAAAAAAGATAAAAAACAGGGGCCTAATTAATTGGCCCCTGATATTGACTGTATTCAGTTCTTAAGCCATCGATTATGACCGCTTAATATGAACTAAATATGGCTCAGAGCCGCTATTATTCAGCTTCTACAAAACCGTCTTTTTCAGCAGCTACAGCAGCAACATCTTTGTTACGACCTTCTTTAACCGCGTCTGCAGCAGCGTTTAGGTAAAGCTGTACTGCACGGATTGCATCATCGTTACCAGGGATAACGAAATCAACACCGTCTGGGTTAGAGTTAGTATCAACTACAGCGTAAACTGGGATACCTAGGTTGTTTGCTTCTTTAACTGCGATGTGTTCGTGATCAGCATCGATAACGAATAGAGCGTCTGGAAGGCCGCCCATGTTCTTGATACCACCAAGAGACTTCTCTAGCTTCTCCATTTCACGAGTGCGCATTAGAGCTTCTTTCTTAGTAAGCTTGTCGAAAGTACCGTCTTGAGCTTGCGCTTCAAGTTCTTTCAGACGCTTGATAGACTGACGAACAGTTTTGTAGTTCGTTAGCATACCGCCTAACCAGCGGTTGTTAACGTAGAACTGGTTACTGTTGATAGCAGCTTCTTTAACAGCTTCAGATGCAGCGCGCTTAGTACCAACAAAAAGAACTTTACCTTTCTTCTCGCCAACTTTAGCGATTTCAGCTAGAGCGTCGTTGAACATTGGTACAGTTTTTTCTAGGTTGATGATATGTACTTTGTTACGAGCACCAAAGATGAATGGCTTCATTTTTGGGTTCCAGTAACGAGTTTGGTGACCGAAGTGAACACCAGCTTTAAGCATATCGCGCATTGATACAGTTGCCATTTTAAAATCCTCTATGGGGTTAGGCCTCCACATCCCCCATGAATCCGACCCCTAACAACTAACCACTTTTCAGCCGTTATCTGTGTTGTTGAGGCACCCCGGAACATGTGTCGGAATGTGTGTGATTTAAAGAAATAAGTTAGTGGACACAAAGCTTGTTTCGCCAATTGGAGAAAACAGTCCTGATGTCCGGCGCGCTTTATACCATATTTTGTCTATCTATGGCTAGAAAAAAATCCAAAAATGGCGACTGCTATACTCTAGCCTATTAGCGGATTTCACCGATAAATCGCGGCCTAATCAAATCGATTCAGCATCGTCTTACAGCGCAATATCGGCTTAAATTAAGTAGTATCCACCAGCATTGTATGGATATGGGAATGTTGCGCTAAAATGCTGCACTGATAGAATAGCCCCAATATGCACACTTAGGTGCTACCAAATTAAGAGATATGCAATGGCTGTAAAAATTAAAACTGCTGAAGAAATTGAAAAAATGCGCGTCGCCGGCAAGCTGGCTTCTGAAATTTTAGAGATGATTGAACCTCACATCCAAGTGGGTACAACGACAGAAGAGCTTAACCAAATCTGTCACGAGTACGCTCTAGAGAGAGGCGCATACTCAGCACCACTTGATTACCACGGTTTCCCTAAGTCTATCTGTACGTCTATCAACCACATCGTGTGTCATGGTATTCCAGCATCACAAGATGAGACTGGTAGCACAGGTCAATTCAAACCTGCAGTATTGAAAGATGGCGATATTCTAAACGTTGATATCACTGTGATTGTTCCTGATGACGAAAATGCAGACCTAAGCACTCGTCCGCAAGGTTACCATGGTGACACATCTAAAATGTTCCTTGTGGGTGAAGTTTCACCAGCAAACAAACGTCTATGCATGGTTGCTCAAGAAGCACTTTACGAAGGCATGCGTCAGGTTAAACCAGGCGTTCAACTTGGCCAAGTTGGTACTGCTATCGAGAAGTACATCAAGACAAACAACAAGAATAACCCACGCGCTAAGTTCTCTATTGTAAAAGATTACTGTGGTCACGGCATTGGTTCTGAGTTCCACGAAGATCCACAAGTCGTTCACTACAAAAACAGCGATCGCACAGTGCTAAAAGCAGGCATGTGTTTCACAATCGAGCCAATGATCAATGCTGGTAAATTTGGTTGCCGTCTAGATGACGAAGATAGCTGGACAGTGTACACAGCTGACAGCAAGAACTCGGCTCAGTGGGAACACACTTTAGTTGTTACTGATACTGGTTGTGAAGTACTAACACTACGCAGTGATGATACGATTCCACGTATCATGAAGAACGCTTAGTTCAACAAACTGAACACCTCAGACTTTTGACAATATCCTCGCATTGCCGAGGATATTTTTTTATCCGCTCAATTTCGATTTTGCATCAGCTTCTGTTAAATTGTTTACTATTCTCATTTGCTTGCACGGATAGCAGACTATGCCTTATCAATGCCCTATTACGTTCAATGACGAACAACTTGAAATCTGCGAATTAAAAAATCAGCTCGAAATCTTCACGCAGTATCAAAAGAGTGAATTTCTAAATCATCATCCAGTTACCGATTTGGTTCTGCTGCGCTCCGAATACATGGATTTGCTTCTCAACCGTTTATGGGAGCATTTCGGATTTAGCAAACTGCCTCATATTGCGTTGGTCGCAGTAGGCGGCTATGGCCGTGGTGAACTACACCCTTTATCCGATATTGATATTCTCATCGTCTCGCAAAGAACTCTGCCATCAGCACTAGGTGAGAAAGTCAGTCAATTCATCACCCTACTGTGGGATTTGAAGCTAGAAGTCGGCCACGCAGTCCGTACCATTGCCGAGTGTCTTGAGATTGGCATCGATGATTTAACCGTTGCGACCAACTTACAAGAGTCACGTTTACTATGCGGAAGCGAAGACACCTTTCAAGAGTTAAAGCTAAAGATTCATTCCGATTCATTTTGGCCAAGTGAGACCTTCTACAAGGCGAAGATTCAAGAACAGAGAGAGCGTCACGCTCGTTATCACGACACGACTTACAATCTAGAGCCGGATATCAAATCAACTCCGGGCGGGCTCAGAGACATCCACACTCTGAGTTGGGTAGCACGTCGCCACTTCGGTGCGACTTCTTTGTTAGAAATGAGCAAGTATGGCTTTCTTACCGATGCTGAATATCGTGAACTCGTGGAGTGCCAAGATTTCTTATGGCGAGTTCGCTTTGCACTGCATATCGAACTACGCCGCTACGACAATCGTCTTACCTTCGCGCATCAGGCTCAAGTGGCAGAACATCTTGGTTATACCGGTGAAGGCAATCGCGGCGTAGAAATGATGATGAAAGAGTTCTACCGAACACTTCGTCGTGTAGCAGAGCTCAACAAAATGCTGCTTAAGCTGTTTGACCAAGCAATCATTAACGGTGGTCAAACACAAGAAGCCGAGATTCTCGACAATGACTTCCAACGTCGAGGTTCATTAATCGAAGCGCGTAAGCCAGCCCTATTCCAAGCACGACCAGAAACAATTCTCGATATGTTTATCCATATCGCGAATGACTCGACGATCGAAGGGGTAAGCCCACCAACATTACGACAACTGCGAACGGCGCGTCGCCGATTGAACCGCTTCTTGCATACCATTCCTGAAGCTCGTGACAAGTTCATGGATTTAGTTCGCCACCCCAACGCACTGCACAAAGCTTTTAGCTTGATGCATAAACTGGGCGTGCTATCGGCGTACTTACCGCAATGGAGCCAAATTGTCGGCCAAATGCAGTTTGATCTGTTCCACGTTTACACCGTGGATGAACACAGTATTCGCCTGCTCAAGCACATCAACCGCTTTAGCCAAGTAGAGAACCACGACAAACACCCAATTTGTTGTGAAGTGTACCCTCGAGTTCAGAAAAAAGAACTCCTGATCCTGGCCGCTATCTTCCACGACATCGGAAAAGGCCGTGGTGGAGACCACTCCGAGATCGGTGCTGTTGAAGCTTACTCTTTCTGTATTGAGCATGGGCTATCGAAGCCTGAAGCCAAACAAGTTGCGTGGCTAGTACAAAACCACCTGTTAATGTCAGTGACCGCTCAGCGCCGTGATATCTACGATCCGGATGTGATTACCGAATTCGCCAAAAAAGTTCGCGATGAAGAGTCACTTGAGCTGCTGGTTTGCTTAACTGTCGCTGATATCTGTGCAACCAACCCAGAGCTATGGAACAGCTGGAAACGTACCCTACTCGCAGAGCTATTCCATTCTACGCAGCGAGCACTGCGTCGCGGCTTGGAAAACCCAGTCGATGTCAGAGACCGTATTCGTCACAATCAACAAATGGCATCTGCACTGCTGCGTAAAGAAGGTTTTTCCGCTCGTGAAATTGAAGTGTTGTGGCAGCGTTTTAAAGCTGACTATTTTTTGCGTCATACACACACTCAAATTGCTTGGCACTGTGAGCACCTACTTCGCTTAGAAGATCCGAGCCAACCTCTAGTACTTATCAGCAAAAAAGCAACACGAGGTGGTACAGAGGTATTCGTATACTGTAAAGACCAAGCGGCACTTTTCGCAACCGTTGTTGCCGAGCTCGACAGACGTAACTTTAACGTTCACGACGCACAGGTCATGGTCAGTAAAGATGGTCACGTTTTGGATACCTTTATCGTACTTGATCAGCATGGTGAAGCGATTGATGAAGCAAGACACAAAGCCGTTGCGAAACATCTAACTCATGTTCTAGCTGATGGCCGTCCAACTAAGATTAAGACACGTCGCACGCCTCGAAACTTGCAGCATTTCAAGGTAAAAACTCGGGTTGAGTTCCTACCAACTAAGAGCAAGAAGCGCACCTTGATGGAGTTGAGAGCTCTTGATACACCGGGGTTGTTGGCTCAAGTCGGCGCAACCTTTGCTGAGTTAGACATCAATTTGCACGGCGCTAAAATTACCACCATCGGCGAACGTGCAGAAGATTTGTTTATTCTGACCAGTGACGCGGGAGGAAGGTTGTCTGAAGAACAAGAACAAGCCTTAAGAGAAAGATTAACCGAACACGTTTCAGAACTCGCACCTTAGAAAGCTAATTTAGAGCTAGAAGTAAGTTGTGACTAGGAAACAAGTTTAGCTCTTGGAGCTGCTTTAATAGCCAAATAAGTGTGGGCAAAGATAGAGAGCGATCTTGCCCACAACTTACAATCAATTCACAGATATCAACTATCTAGCTCGTCGTTAGGCTGCTACATTGATCAAGTCAATTACATAAAAGTATTACATTCATAACCTAGAGGTCGCTTATGTATCCAAACCTCACTGGCTTAGGTATCCACGAACCTAAACAGATTGAACGTTACTCCCTTCGCCAAGAAGCGCACAAAGATATCCTGAAGATTTACTTTCGTAAGCAGAAAGGCGAACTGTTCGCGAAAAGCGTTAAGTTTAAGTACCCACGACAAGTAAAAAGTGTGCTTGTTAGCGGCGGCAATAATCAATACAAAGAAGTGACAGAGATTAACCGCAACCTCACTCTTGTGATTGATGAACTCAACAAGATCACCAAACCGACGCCAACGGCGGAGGTGGATGTGAAGCAGAAGATCCTTACTGACTTGCGCCATCTAGAAAAAGTGGTATCAAGCAAGATCGCAGAGATCGAAGCCGATCTAGAAAAACTTAAATGATCCCGCGATTAACTGTTAGCTAATAACTAATAACTAACCTACATTAGTTATGTCGTTAAGGTCGCACAGACATCAAAAAGGGCTGATATCACTATCAGCCCTTTGTTTTTTATTCTATTTTCTCTATTCAATTAGACTCGTGATTGCTTAAACACGCGTGACTTACTTCGACAAGCAAGTTTGAGCATCGATTAAGTGGGCATCCCACTCAAAAGTTTCAAACAACCTTAACCACGTTTCATCTAAGTTCGCCTTCATCACCAATTCTTCTTTAGTGAAAGGATGAATGAAGCGCAATTCAGAAGCATGCAGCAACAGACGGTGTGAGTCTAAATCATCACGGAACAGTCGGTTATGCTTACCATCACCATGTGAAGTATCGCCTACAATCGGATGTCTTAGATGAGCCATGTGACGACGCAGCTGATGTTTACGTCCTGTCTTTGGCATCATCTCAACTAAGCAATAACGACTGGTAGGAAAACGGCCTGTTGAATACGGCACTTCGACTTTCGCTAACGGCTCGTAAATGGTGACGGCCTCTTGTGGTTCTTTATCTTCTTTCGCGAACTTATCGGCGATCTTATCCAACTCGACCTTGAGTGCATAATCGAGCGTATCGCCCTCTTCTATCCACCCACGGACAATCGCATGATAAGTCTTTTGCATCTCATGGTTGGCGAACATCGGCATCACCTCAGAGGCAACTTCACTCGACAGAGCAAACACCAATACGCCAGACGTTGGACGGTCTAAGCGATGCAGAGGAAATACGTGCTGACCAATTTGGTCGCGCAGAGTCTGCATCACAAACTGAGTCTCGTGTTTATCCAACCATGAGCGATGCACTAGCATACCCGCAGGCTTATTCACCGCGACAAAATACTCATCTTGATAAATGATCTCTAACATTACGCGCATACCTCATCAATGCTCTGAATCGTCACTAGCAGTTCAGCTTTGTCTGCCTCATTTTTCCACACTTCACCAAAATAAGGATGAATCGCAAAGCCTTTCGGTAGGCTCATTTGGGCATCCATCATTGCGTTGATCTTTACGATAAAGATCCACTGCAACCACTCTTCTGGCTGTAGCGAGTCAATCGCAAAAGGCTCAACGCTGGCCAAAGCTTCATTCGAAGGCGGAAGTTCACTCCATAGCGAACATTGGCGCATTTGTTGTTCTAATTGTTGAAGTAAAGGAGGTAACTTTGTGGCAGCTGTCATTTTTCACCAAGTTATTTATCTAGTGACCTTGAAATTGGGGCATAGAGTACCATCTATTTAGGAAAGAAAGTTAGGAGCTTTATTACTATGGAAACCATTCACACGCTCACTCAGTTACTAAAGAATAGCGGTTGCCAATACGACATCTACGACCTAGGTCGTCGTATCCAGAAAATCGACAACACCCTATTCTCTGATGTTGAGCAGGGGAAACAGCCATACCCGTTTCCACTTCAGAAACAAGCTCACTTAGCGATTAGCTACTGGAACGAACACAAGCAACCTTGGATCTGGTTCCTAAAATTCAAACTCGATGAAAGAGGCTTACTGCATCAAGGGGATGTGGCTAATTTTCTTAAGTTTGTTATCGAAGCGATGGGCACACGTTTGAACGGTGATATCAGCGAAGAGCAACAACAAAAGCTGTCTAACAACCCATACACCTTCAAGCCTTCAGAAGACAAAATGGCCGTATTTCATAGCCAAGTAAGAGCAGGGTTAGACCTAGCGACGAGCCAATATTACGAACACGCTCAACACTACTTCACTGGCGATCTAGGTTGGGACAACTGGAAAACCGTTGGTCTTCAAGGCATCACCGATATGTGTGCTCGCTTAGGCAGTCAGCAAAACGGTGTCGCTATTCGCAAGGCATTGAATAAACTGCCATCAGAGCCGCTATACGCAACACTAGGGGCGCTTGAGCACACGCAAATCAATGATAAGCTCGCTCAACGCTTACAAGAAATGGCAGACAATGAGATTAACAGTCAAGAGCCGGATCTGTTCTTACTGTCAGCTTTGGTTCGTGCCCTTTCCGGTGCAGAACAAAGGATCGCGAATAACATCATTAACCAAGTTCTCGCGAGTCCACGCTTTAGCCACCAAGAGGTGTTAATTGGTTTAGCGGGTCGCAGCTGGCACGCACTACAAGATCCAGCGATTGCCGAGCAATTCTTGTTGCGCCTCGCACAAACAGGCAACCAAAACCTGTTCAATCAGTTATTTGCAGATTTAGTGATGATTCCGACACTAAGAATGGTATTTTTGCCGTTGTTGAATTCGAACCCATCACCAGAACTCGCAAACGCATTGATTGAGTTACAACAAGCGGCTAAGTCGCAATAAAAACTAGACAGAACAGCTCAGTAGCTCGTAACAACGAGCTCAAAACACAATTGGAATAGAAAGATAAAAGGAAGTATGGACTAAATGATAGATAACTTAGTGGCTATTTTGATGCTGTGCTTCTTTTGCTTTCTGTTTTGGCAGCAGCGCAGGCAATCCGAGCTTGCGAAAGCTGCCATTGCGAGAAAGTGTAAAGAGCTCGACTTGCAGCTATTAAGCGTTGCCTTCAACGGTCATAAACTTAAGATGCGCCATGAGCTCACGACCATTTGGCGCTGGCATACTGTGTACCATTTTGAATTTTCGGCATTAGGTGATGACCTATACCAAGGAAAACTGACCATGGTCGGCTTCCGCTCTATGCGGTTTGAGCTACAGCCTCATAGAATGTAACGTCGCAGTGCGCGTTATAGCTATATTCATGATAAGGGCCAAACGAATCTTGTTTGGTTTCCTTAAATTCAAACCCTAGTTTTTCTAATAACTTAATCGATGGGTTGTGGCCGACATTCACAGTCGCAACAACATTCGTTAGGCGCTCTTCAAAACACACCAAACTTAAAAATGGTTTTAGCACCTCACTAGCAAAGCCGCGATTCCAATGCTCTTTATCCAAAATAAAGCCAAGCTCATGCCTACCCTCTTCTGATGAAATAAAGACATGTCCAAGATATTCACGGGTTTGGTTGTGGATGATAGCGCGGCAGAAGCCGACGTTGTCTTGCAGTATCTCTTGAAATAAGAACTTCGCAGAGGCAATAGAGTGCGGCCCATTCATTTCAGAACGATTAACGGGGCAGCAATTCAACTTGATAAAGTCGTGTTGTAGCTGTTCGGTATAAGGTACCAACAGCGTTCTTGAGGTTGCTATCGTCATAAAACACTCCTTGTGTTGACCATTAGCAGAAAAGCAGATGTCGCGATCTTAGAGAAAAGCTCCTGAATTAAAGAGCCCCCTAGAGAGAAGAAAAGTCTCAGATAAAGAAAAGCCCCGACACCGAAGTGTCAGGGCTAGGGTCTTACTCGCAGCAGTCCGGCTACTAATAAATGCTCCATGCATCATCCATAATAGTGGCTGTAATCCTTCAGCTCTTTCCTTTACTTCGCCGTCCTAGCGGTGTCCAATCATCCTGAAAGCTAACAATCCTAGTTAGCGCACATCACTTGTTCCGTGAGCGGTGTCCTTTACATCGTCCTGATGCTAATCCAACCCTTTAAATCCTAAAGGTGTCCATTGTCATTCCGTTGCAGCTAACTTCCTGTTAACTGACTGTATCCCTACAATGTCCTTACGCTCCATGCTTGACTACTCAATCCTAAGTAACCAAATCTTCATCCTGAAGATAACCAAATCCTTGGTGCTTTCCTGTTCCGTGTCAGAATCCTTCCGACAAGGTTTAATTTACGCGATTTACGATTTGGGACAATAGATTTGCATCACATTTTGAATTCATAAAAGTTGTTAATTATATAAAACAACAAAAAATCAACCACTTAATCATATGCACCTCAATCTCTCTAGCGATGTATTCGTGTTATCTCACAACCTTTGTAAGAGATCTCTCACAAGCTATGGGCGGTTTTATGATTCGCTATCACTCACCAGAGCGAGTAAAATGGCTGAAGACTAAAAATGGAGGTCAACATGCTGACAAAAGATGTGTCTGAAGAGTTGAAATCAGTGCTTGAAGGACTGCAAGCACAAGGGAAAGAGCCTACAGTTGCTTTAGTTAAAGCTCGTATGAGTACATCGGTTCCGATGCCCGCTTTAATCACAACCATCAAGAGCTGGAAAAGCGCGAATCGCGTTCCTAAAGTTGAAGTCGCGACACAAGAAGAGCCTGCACTTGATCGTGTTAGCCAACTGGAAAAGCAAATCCTTGAACTTACCACCCGCGTTGCCACGCTAGAAGCCAAGTTAACTGATCAATAAATTAACTGAGCAATAAGTTAACTGAGCAATAAGCTAACAGAGAAATAGAACACTATGAAAATATGGGTTGATGCGGACGCTTGTCCCAAGGTTATCCGAGAAACAATCGTACGCGCAGCTGAGCGCACAGGGGTCGAATGTACCTTTGTCGCGAACCATTTGGTTCCCGTTCCCAAGCGTAATAACATTCACTCAATTCAAGTCCCAAGCGGATTTGATATTGCAGATGATGAAATCGTAAAACGCACTGAACCCGGTGATCTCGTGATTACATCCGATATCCCTCTCGCCGATGAAGTGATCACCAAAGGTGGTCAAGCACTTAGCTCTCGTGGCGAGCTCTACACCAAAGAAACCATCAAAGCGCGCCTGAACATTCGTGACTTTATGGATACCATGCGTTCAAGCGGCATCCAAACGGGTGGACCAAGCGCCCTCTCACAGACCGATCGTCGTGAGTTCGCGAATCACCTTGATCGCCTGCTAGCAAAGCGCTAATCATTAAGAAACATTGATATTCGTTCATAGCCATAACCGTGAACCTGTAGATATGTTTGTCGACATACTCCGTTCTTGTTACTTAACACTTGATACTAAGTGTTACTTTAACGGAGTATTGATGATCCATCTTGCCACCATCTCTTCTTTTTAAATCATCCCAATTTTCTACACTCTTTCAGATCACTTTCCGTGATTGGTACACCATAATTTCGATCAAAAAAAACCTGCACAAGGCAGGCTTTAAAATCTAACAATATGACTTGTACTAACGTTACTACGGCGTGTAGAACGTTGCTGCACCTGGGCCTACTGGAAGACCAAATACGAACACCCATAGGTAGAACAAGATGCTCCAACCGAACATAAAGCAGATTGAGTATGGAAGCATTGTAGCAATCAGAGTACCGATACCAAGGTTCTTCATGTAACGCGTCGCTACAGCAAGAATAAGACCGAAGTAGCTCATCATTGGTGTAATGATGTTCGTCGTTGAATCACCGATACGGTAAGCTGCTTGAATCGTTTCTGGTGCGTAACCAACAAGCATTAGCATAGGTACAAAGATAGGTGCTGTTACTGCCCACTGAGCAGAAGCCGAACCGATCATTAGGTTAATGAAGCCACACATTAGGATAAATGCAAAGAACAACATTGGGCCAGTAAGACCGATATCTTGTAAGAAGCTAGCGCCACCAACAGCGATTACTTGACCAAAGTTAGTCCACTTAAAGAAAGCAACAAACTGTGCAGCAAAGAATACAAGAACAATGTACATGCCCATTGAAGACATAGACGTTGCCATCGCATTGATCACGTCACGATCGTTCTTCATTGAACCGGTAACTTTACCGTAAACAAAACCAGGAATAGCGAAGAATACAAAGATAAACGCAACAATACTCTTCAGGAATGGAGAACCCGAAACCGTACCAGACGCTGAACGTAGAACACCGTCAGCTGGAACGATAGTCCACGCTAGAAGTGCAGAAACAGCCAATACAGCAATACCTGCTAGTTTTAGACCTTTCTTCTCAACATCCGTCAGTCTGCCCATCGAATCATTTGATAAATCTTCAGAAGCTTCTTCGTCGTTGTATTTACCCAACTTAGGTTCAACAATCTTCTCAGTTACAAATGCACCTGTAATCGCGATGAAGAAAGTAGAAACAAACATGAAGTACCAGTTTGACTCAGGACCAACCGTGTAAGACGGGTCAATCATCTGTGCCGCTGTTTCTGTAATACCAGAAAGCAGTGGGTCAACCGTACCGATAAGTAGGTTTGCAGAGTAACCACCTGACACACCAGCGAATGCCGCAGCAAGACCAGCAAGAGGGTGACGACCTAAAGAATGGAAAAGCATTGCTGCTAGTGGAATAAGTACCACATAGCCAAGCTCTGATGCTGTGTTAGAGATAATACCTGCAAACACAACCGTTACTGTAACCATGCGCTTAGAAGCACCCATTACCATGCCACGCATTGCAGCAGATAGTAGACCTGAGTGTTCAGCAATCGCTACACCAAGCATAGCAACAAGTACAGTACCTAGTGGAGCAAAACCAACAAAGTTCTTAACTAAGTTAGTCACAATAAGTTGTAGACCTTCTGCGTTAAGCAGACTTACAACGTGGATCATGCCGTCAGCAGCACGACCTTTAGCACCTTCTGGTCGAGGGTCCATAACAGACACTTCGAAGTAACCAGCAATACCTGAAGTAACGAGGATTGCTAAGCAGAAGATTGCGAAAAGAGTGATTGGGTGGGGTAATAGGTTCCCCAAATATTCAACGCCATCTAAAAAGCGAGTAAAAATAGGTTTTTTAGGCGAATTGTTTTTTATTGAAGCTGATGAACTCATCAGTTCCCTCCTTGTAGTGATTCCTGTGCAATTGTGACAAAGATGTTTAAATTGCCCGCGCAGATTACTCGACAAAAGGGTCAATTAGAAATCGTAAATGTTACAAAGTGTGTAACAAACTATTCTTTTTAACTTAATAAAAACAAAAAATTAGCAAATAACTCCAATTAAAGCATGAAAGTTAGGTTTATAATTGGTACGGATGCATTCATTCGATTTATACTTGCGTTTGTAAGTTATTGATAAAGTGATAAATAAGAAACAACGTACGCTAAGTGAGCACATACTCTCCTGCAAAGTTCCTCTCGAAGGAAAAGAAAAACAGACAAATGAATGAAGTTTGACTTTCCCCTCGTTTTTACACTCATGTCACATCAAATTGACTGACTATTTTTGAACCGCTTTGAATCTCGGGTTGGATTTACAGATGACATAGAGACGGCCTCTACGCTTTACTATTTGGCAATCTGGGTGACGGCTTTTCGCACTTTTCAGTGATTTCACAACTTTCATTCTATTTCGCTCCCTTACCTAATTGACCAAAACGACGAGTGAAGTTCGCAACGCGTCCCTCTTTATGTAGCACTCGCTGTTTACCCGTATAGAAAGGATGCGACTTTGACGACACCTCAATCGTGAAGTAAGGATAAGTATTTCCGTCTTCCCATTCGATAGTGCGATCTGTTTTCAATGTTGATCCGATTAAGAAGTACTCATCGACACTGGTGTCATGAAAAACCACGGGGCGGTAATCAGGGTGGATATTCGGTTTCATTGTATTTCCCTTAAATAACTAACTTGATATGTTATAACATATCGAATGATAATTATTATCAAAAGAAAAACAAGTGATTTTATGATATTTTTCCGTCTTAACTGAAACCAGAGAACACCTTGCTATGTACACCATTGAACCTGTTGGCTTTATTGAGTCTCCTTATAAAGAGAAGTTCGCTGTGCCAAGACAGCCTAGGTTAGTACCCACTTCTACCTCAAGAGTCAGGCTAGTTGAAGCAGCGAACTGCCTTGAGTCTGTTCGTGATATTGAACAATTTAGTCATGTGTGGTTGTTGTTTTTGTTCGATAAGAACCTTGAAGCAGGATGGAAACCAACCGTGAGGCCACCTCGCCTTGGCGGGAACGAACGTATTGGTGTATTCGCGTCTCGTGCCACATTCAGACCGAATGGAGTGGGTATGTCCGCGGTTGAGCTCAAAGGTGTATCTCAAAAAAAGGGACAAACTTGGTTGGACTTGGGCAGTGTTGATCTCGTTGACGGCACACCGATCATCGACATCAAACCTTATATCCCCTACTCGGATTCAATTCCCGATGCACTAGGAGGGTTTGCCGCCGATGAACCTGAAGTGCTAGATGTGAACTTCTCGCAGCAAGCCCAAAGTAAGCTCGCAAACCACCCACAAGCACGCCATATCATTCAGGTGATCAAAGAAGTATTAGGCCAAGATCCTCGCCCTGCCTATAAGAAAGGTAAGCCTGACAATAAGGAATATGCGGTAAATTTGTTCGATCTTAACGTGAAATTCGTGGTTGAAACGCTTTTCATCAATGTAACTGACATTGAACGCTTTTGAGATCCCAAATAGGCTGATATTATATGCGGCTATATCAGATTTGCTGTGGTTACGAACGACAGCAAGTTTTCTTTTATCAATGATGAAACGGATACCATAGAATGCGTACCAGTAACTACCTTCTTTCTACTCTGAAAGAGACTCCAAACGACGCAGAAGTTATCAGCCACCAGCTGATGCTACGTGCAGGTATGATCCGTAAGCTAGCTTCAGGTTTATATACTTGGCTACCTACTGGTCTACGTGTACTGCGTAAAGTCGAAAATATCGTTCGCCAAGAGATCGATAATGCAGGTGCCGTTGAAATCTTGATGCCCGTAGTTCAACCGTTTGAGCTTTGGGAAGAGACTGGCCGTTCTGAAAAGATGGGTCCTGAGCTACTTCGTTTCACAGACCGTCATTCTCGTCCATTTGTTCTTAGCCCAACAGCAGAAGAAGTGGTAACGAGCCTAGTACGTAACGAGATCAGCTCTTACAAACAGCTACCTCTAAACCTGTACCAAATCCAGACTAAATTCCGTGATGAACGCCGCCCTCGTTTTGGCGTAATGCGTGCTCGTGAATTCTCTATGATGGATGCGTACAGCTTTGATATCGATAAAGAAGGCTTAGAAAAGTCTTACCAAGCGATGCACGATGCTTACTGTAAAGCATTTGACCGCATGGGCCTTGAGTACCGTCCAGTATTAGCAGACTCTGGCGCAATCGGTGGCAGCGGCTCTCAAGAATTCCACGTTCTTGCTGAAAGCGGCGAAGACCTAATCGCATTCTCTTCAGAATCTGATTACGCAGCGAACATCGAGAAAGCAGAAGCACTAGCTCCAACGACTGAAGCGGCAGCGCCAACTCAAGAGATGGAACTGGTTGATACGCCAAACGCAAAAACAATCGCAGAACTTGTAGAGCAACACGGTTTAGCAATCGAGAAGACAGTTAAGACTCTATTCGTTAAAGCTTCTGATGAAGTAAATGCAGACATCATCGCGCTAATCATCCGTGGTGACCACGAGCTTAACGAAGTGAAAGCAGAGAACCTTCCACAGGTTGCTACTCCACTAGAGATGGCTTCTGAAGAAGAAATCCGTGCACTTGTTGGTGCAGGTCCTGGTTCACTTGGCCCTGTTGGTCTAGAGCTACCATTCATCGTTGACCGCTCTGTTGCTGTAATGAGCGACTTCGGTGCTGGTGCAAACGTAGACGGTAAGCACTACTTCGGTATTAACTGGGGTCGTGACGTTGAGCTTGCTCAAGTTGAAGACCTACGTAACGTAGTTGAAGGCGACCTTAGCCCATGTGGTCAAGGTACCATCCAACTTAAGCGCGGTATCGAAGTTGGTCACATCTTCCAACTAGGTAATACTTACTCTAAAGCAATGAACTGTAACGTACTTGGTCCTGATGGTAAGAGCGTAATCCTAGAAATGGGTTGTTACGGTATCGGTGTTTCACGTGTTGTTGCATCTGCTATCGAGCAAAACCACGATAAATTCGGTATCACTTGGCCAGACGCACTGGCACCGTTCCAGGTTGCTATCGTACCAATGAACATGCACAAATCTGAGCGCGTTAAAGAAGCCGCTGAGAAGCTATACGCTGAATTAACGGCTATGGGAATCGAAGTACTATTTGATGACCGTAAAGAGCGCCCAGGTGTTATGTTTAAAGATATCGAGCTAGTGGGTATCCCTCACACTATCGTTATCGGTGATCGCAGCATGGACGAAGGTAACTTCGAATACAAAAACCGTCGTACTGGTGATAAAGAAGCAATCGCTATGGACACGGTTATCGAGCACCTTACAGCTCAACTAGCTTAGTAATCCGATTACTCGCTAGATATACATTGAAAGGCTACCATTAGGTGGCCTTTTTTGTGCCTGTCGTTTCTCTTCAAACTCCCTTCTATTTATCACCAGAGTAAATAACGTAAGTTAATCCCCTGTTCATCTTTAAATCCGTATATTGGGTTCATCAACTCTTTAGACACGATTACATTGGAGGTATCAATGGATATCAAAAGCTTACTTAACCAAGCACTTAAGTCAGATCTCGTTAAACAAGGTACTCAGAAGCTTTCCCAAGGCTCTTCAAGTTTAAGTGGCCTAACTCAAGGCGGCAGTGGTAAGAATATCAACAAAAGCACGCTCGGAGCCTTCGGCGCAGGCGCAGTTGGCGGCGGACTCTTAGGTGCGTTAATGGGCTCTAAGAAAACCAAGAAAATGGGTAAGAAAGCCGCTGGTATTGGTGGCGCAGCGGCACTTGGCGCACTCGCTTACAAGGTCTATAACGACTATCAGTCTAAACAAGGCCAAGCACCGAATTCCGAACAAGCTCAATTTGATGAGAACGACTCAAACCATAGTGTGCTGATTCTAAGATCGATGATTGCTGCGTCCAAAGCCGATGGTCATGTCGATGAAGAGGAGATGGCAAAGATCGAGCAAGCGGTCGAAAATATGGGCGCCGATTATCAACTGACTAAATTGGTGTCTGAAGAATTGCACAAGCCACTCGACCCAAGCGAAATTGCTCAATTAGCAACGTCACCTCAACAAGCGAGTGAGATCTACTTAGCCTCTTTGATTGTAGCGGATGAGCAGAACTTTATGGAGAAGGCTTACCTCAAAGAGTTAGCAAAGCAGCTCAACTTAGCTGATGAAGTCACTCATCAGCTTGAACAGCAGATCTCTAGTTAAGCGGTAATTATCAGGCGCATCAGTAAATATCACGCTAAACCGCAAGTATCACGCTAAGTAACAAGTTAGCAAAGTGATACATTGAGCATCAACAGAATGAGATATTGAGCAAGAACAAACTAACTCTGAACTTAGTCAGATCCACTTTGTTTTTGCTTATCTCTATGTGTATATTGAGATCAGTTATCATTTGGTTAGGTATAAAAATGAAAGTATACGATTGTTGTGATTTGGTGCGTGAACTGTATTCTCAAATTGGCAGTGGCGACCAAGGCTATATCCCTAAAGCGATCACCTGCGCGGTAAAAACATTGAACGACCTTGCTGCAGATGAATCTCTTCCTAAAGAAGCAAGAGATCGTGCTGCATTTGCCGCAGCGAATCTACTGATCTCAGATTTCGAGGACTAATATGAACCTCGCTAACTTTGAAAAGATGGATCCTGTGATGTTGATGAGCATCGTCAACATGAAGCTGCGTGACGACTTCGGCGGTGATTTAGATCGAGTGGTCAACTTCTACGAAATCGACAAAGCGGCATTGACTGCAAAACTTGCGTCTGCCGGTTTTGAGTTTCTTCCGGAAGCAAAACAGTTTCGATAATCATTTAGAATAAACTTAAATTTTAAAGACCAACCTCTGTGTTGGTCTTTTTGTTTCTAGGGCAGGCTAAACACGAATAAACTTATTATAAATTATCTGTTTGTACCTATACTTTTATATCCTAGAGTCAGCCAACACTCCTTGAATCAAAGCGTGTTGTTGTATAGGCTACTCCAAACAGCATATAAAACTCATCACCAAATTCGATGATATCGAAGGACTAACAATGAAAAGACTCGGACTTTTAGCCGTTATCGCAGCCGTATTTACCGCAGGTTGTGCTTCAAATACTCAACAAGACAACTTCCGTGAAGCCTCTTTTGAGCTGTGTAATACTGAAGTCGATATCTACTCTGTAAGCCATGATGAAAGAGTACGTATCGTCTGTTCTGATGGTTCTAAATTCGCTTTGAACAGCGAAGATACACTAGAAGTAATGCGTGATATCAACATCGACTACTGCGATGGCGAAGGCTTAGGCAAATTCAACGAGAGCCGCAGCTACTACTCGTTTAGATGTAAGTCAGGTACTTTACTGAGCATCAAAAAGTAAAACCGATACCAACAAACATCAGCCCTTTTTAGTACCTGCCTTTCTGTATTTTCAGATAACCCAACGCTCATACCGACGAACACAAAAAAGGCTCCCAACAGGAGCCTTTCAAATCGTATTTTTCAATCAAATAGCTTTAGTTCAAGGAAAAGGCGCGGAGTTTACGAATGTAAATGAGCACCTTTGACACAGAAATTAAGCTATTTGAGCCAGAAAAATTAAGCGTAAACAGGTAGACGCTTACAGATTTCTAATACTTTTGCTTTAGTTGCTTCGATAACAGACTCATCACCCATGTTATCTAGGATGTCACACATCCAACCTGCTAGCTCTTTCGCGTCTGCTTCTGAGAAACCACGACGAGTGATAGAAGGAGAACCGATACGGATACCTGAAGTAACGAACGGGCTACGTGGATCGTTTGGTACTGAGTTCTTGTTCACTGTGATGTTAGCTGAACCTAGTGCTGCATCAGCCTCTTTACCTGTGATGTCTTTGTCGATTAGGTCAACTAGGAACAGGTGGTTCTCTGTAGAACCTGAAACGATGTTGTAACCGCGTGCTAGGAATTCAGCAACCATTGCTTTTGCGTTAGCAACAACGCGAGCTTGATATTCTTTGAACTCTGGCTCTAGAGCTTCTTTGAACGCTACTGCTTTACCAGCGATAACGTGCATTAGAGGACCGCCTTGGCCGCCAGGGAATACTGCTGAGTTTAGCTTTTTGTAAAGATCTTCACCTTCGTTAGAAAGAATAAGACCACCACGAGGACCAGCAAGCGTTTTGTGCGTTGTTGTTGTAACAACGTGAGCGTGTGGAACTGGGTTCGGGTAAACGCCTGCAGCGATTAGACCGGCAACGTGAGCCATATCTACGAAGAAGTAAGCACCTACTTTGTCAGCGATTTCACGCATGCGCTTCCAATCACAAACTTGAGAGTAAGCTGAGAAACCACCGATGATCATCTTAGGTTTGTGCTCGATAGCTAGCGCTTCCATCTCTTCGTAATCGATTTGACCTGCTTCATCGATACCGTAAGGGATGATGTTGTAAAGCTTACCAGAGAAGTTTACTGGAGAACCGTGAGTTAGGTGACCACCGTGCGCTAGACTCATACCTAGAACAGTATCGCCAGCATTCAGTAGTGCCATGTATACAGCGTTGTTTGCTTGAGAACCTGAGTGAGGTTGTACGTTCGCGTATTGAGCGCCAAACAGTTCACATGCACGTTCGATTGCTAGAGTTTCAACTTTATCTACGAACTCACAACCACCGTAGTAACGCTTACCAGGGTAGCCTTCAGCGTATTTGTTTGTAAGTTGAGAACCTTGAGCTTCCATTACACGTGGGCTTGTGTAGTTTTCTGAAGCGATAAGTTCGATGTGCTCTTCCTGACGAAGAGTTTCTTCTTGGATAGCTGCGAATAGGTCCGCATCGTAATCAGCAATGTTCATGTCACGCTTAAGCATCTGTATCTCCTGACTCAGATTGTACTGAAAGTTTCAAAAAAACCACACAACGACCGAAAGCAAACGTTTCCGTCACCGTTTTGATGTGACGCATTCTACATAATTTGATCTAGGTCATAAAGAGCTAATTGCAATTTTATCATGCAGTTTTTTCATAATCACATATAAGATTCATCATGGTTATTAAGCTTATCCAACCAAAGATGACGCTTACTGTCAATTTTACGCTTTACACCCTGTAAAACGCAGATTACATAGGTTTACCTTAATTTTGCCCCTCAAGCTACCGAAAGCTAAGGTTTTTCTCTACTATGCACGCCTTTATTGGTTAGGTAATTATTAAAACGATGGAAAAACACTCACGTAAAGAAGATTGGGTAGCTATTCTCACTGGCACGTTTTTAGTGGCGTTAGGCGTCTTCTTTTTACAGTCAGCGAACCTGCTTACCGGTGGTACTACTGGCTTGGCTCTGCTTTTGAGTCAATTCTTACCTGTAACCTTCGGTATTTTGTACTTTGTGGCCAACTGTCCATTCTATTTATTGGCATGGAAACGATTTGGCCGTAGTTTTGCCATTAGCAGTGCAATTGCTGGTGCGTTAGTTTCTGTGTTTGCCGATCATTTATACCTCGTTATCTCACTAGAAGTTCATAACGAGATCTACTGTGCTGTTGCCGGTGGCTTATTAATGGGCTTAGGTATGTTAATCCTATTCCGTCATCGCTCCAGCTTGGGTGGCTTCAACGTATTATGTTTGTTCATCCAAGACCGCTATGGCATCTCTGTAGGTAAAACTCAGATGGGCATTGATGCCTGTATTCTGTTTGCTTCTTGCTTCTTCGTATCGCCTTGGGTAATTGCCGTTTCGGTATTGAGCACCGCAGTATTGAACATCGTATTGGCAATGAATCACAAGCCTACTCGTTACTCGGTGAATTACGCGTCTTAATACCCATCCCCCTATGAATTACTAGCTGTTTTTAGTAACAAAAACAGCTAGAATTTAGGTTTTATAAACCGTCGCCTTTTCTATGCAAGATTACCTCTCCAGCGCCAAAGACCAACAAGCCTCTATTTATATTGAAGGCTTGGAGTTCAACCCCAACACACGAGTCTTAAGCTGCGACGAGCAGGTCATTGATTTAGAGCCTCGTTCTATCGAGCTCTTAGAGTTATTTCTTACCAGCGTTGGTCAACCGCTCGCCGCCGAGCACATCATTGAATCTGTCTGGCAAAGCAACTTCATTTCCAAAAATGTTCTGACCAACCGAATCAGTACCTTACGTTCAGTACTTCAAAAACACCTGCCTGATAGCGACGCAACCAAAATACTAGTGACTTACCCACGTAAAGGCTATTTTCTAAACCCAAACTCGGTTAGTTTTGCCGCGACCTCCCCTGAAACTGCACCGAATGATGCAGAACTGGAATCTCCAGTCAGTCAAGAAAGGAATAGATCTAATCCAGTTAACCCTTGGTTAGTCGTGGTGTCTTTGGCTTTGCTGATCAGCACTGCGGTAATGAGTTACATGCTTTGGCAATCTCCCACTCGCGCTTCAGAAATTGAACGTGACCAACGATTGATTCCTAAGGTCGAGCTTCTCCTGAACCGATTGGATGCCATTGGTGAGAATTCCAGAAAATACCGAAAAGTCGTAAAAGCATTATTACTTCAACAGCAGATTGAATACGCCTACACCGATCTTGCTAACCAAGATGCGCCAAGCTACTTCCTTGACCCTATTGATAGCTCTCCCTTCTTTCCGGGCGCAAAGAACATGCGTACCAGTGATTACCTGCTTAACATTCAGCTCAAAGATCAAGAAGTGGACAAACGCCTTATCGCAAAGATAAGCCTGATTTACCCAAACTCAGGGAAGCTCGCATTTGGTGGTGTTTACTCTATTGATGTCAATAATATCAGCAGCAGCCTTATGGAGATCAACCGAGAGCTAGCTAACTACTTTGCACTGCCAGCACCATTACCGCCAGAATGGTCAGTCGACAATGCCGAAGTCAGCGAATTGCTAAGTGGAAAAGCCATAGCGCTGGATGACATCAAGCTCAATACCATGACGTCGACTCTGATTGCGCGTCAACTTGCGCTATTTGAAACAGATCAGAAGAAGCTCGTCGCGTTCACTAACCTTGTTCAAACTCGTTTTAACCGACTACCAGACGAACTGAAGCTGTGGCTTGGTATCATTCATTTCAAACTAAGAGACCTGCAAACCGCAAAAGAGCTTCTTACCAATACCTCAGGCAACTCTAAGATCGAAAATGCGTTGGTTTATATGATGGTTTCTCATATCGCTTATAAGCAAGACAACATGGAGAAGTTTCGCCTGAACTACATGGAGTCTCTAGTTGCCTTATTGAGAGTGGTTCCATCCGAAGATCTATTCGCCCGGCTATCCAAACCAGAATCAAAATCAACCTGCCTGCAACCTTGGAAGAGCTTGAAGCTAAGCGTTAAAGACCCACTTATCATAAAACAGTGGGAAAGCTTAATGCTAAATTACTGCACAGCTGTTGGGCAACAGTTCTCAAATCAAAACAAAAAACCATTTAAAATAAACAACTTAAACATAAATTAAGATCTTATGTGACTTCGTTTTTTGCCCTATTTACTCTTCAAACAATAACATTCCTAAAAACATAGAGCCCACCAAGGGCTTCCAACTTTAGGAATGTTCAACATGAAAAAAACAATGACCCTGCTAGCGACCTCTCTCTTTGCTCTCTATGGTTGTGGCGGCTCTTCTTCTGGTTCAACAGATGGTAATAAAGGTCCAAACAATCAGGTTGATTACCCGATTGAGAGCTCTGCATTTTCCCCGAAACCAGAAACAACATTGGGCTACTCATTTACCACAGATGGTCAGGCTGAAGGCGTGATGACAATGAACTTCACTCCTGTAAGCGGTGAACTCATTATTGCAGGGTTAAAAGAAGAGGCCGGCAATGAAGAGGTCGTTCAAGTTATCAATGACCTGATCAATTACGGCATCACCGAATTTTATGTTTCTGAAGACATCATGACGAATGCTGAAGGTACACAAGAAGACGGCAGCATTTATTTTGCAGGTCCGGACCGTGGGTTACACGAAATCACCAACGCTTACTTCATTGGTAGCCAATACATCACAAGAATGATGTACAGCAGCCCAATGTTCCGTTTGAAAGGAACAGACGTAAAAGAGAGCAACCCGATCATTGATATCAGTGAGGAAACCGTTTCGTTACAAGTCACGTTAGATGGCGAAGCAGTCGCTAACATGCTAAATGACTTTGAAGATCACTCGTGGGTAGCAAGCCTTCCAACTGACGCCTCGTGCCGAGTCACATGGCAACAACAGATTGAAGAAACAGGCGAACGTAAGAGTTTCAAGATCTCTGATAAATCAATCGAAGCTGCGAACCTAACAGAGAAAAACACCTACAACGTCAACTGTGAAGGCATGGATTCCGCAGAATTTGGCACATCATCAGAGCACTGGTTCAACCCAAGCATCGGCTTAATTGAACAGATTGAATTGATGTCTGTAGAGCAATCTACTATTGAAGAATCAGCAGCGATACTGACCTCAATTAGCTAGCCTGGACTTAGATTCACTAAACCTAAGCTTAACCGTGAGCTAACCGCAAACAATAAAAAAGGCTTTGGGAGCACTCCAAAGCCTTTGTTCAAACCTAAATCTTTAGGGGGAACTGAGAATTAGGTTTATTGAAATAGTAACGAGGCTAATCTTCAATCAAGAGAATACGAGTCTCGTAAGGTCGCAAAACTTGATGATGAGACGCCACTAAACTCTCGCTCACTTGATAATTAGACAACAAGCTCTTAGCCTTCGCCATCTCAAAACGTTCAGGTAAAACGCATTCAGCCTCTTCACCATAATAGTTATTAATGCACAGTAGAGTTTGCCCTTCACTCTCACGAACATACGCAAATACAGATGAATGCTCAGGCAATAGATCTTGATAGCTGCCATCCGTAATCACCGGTAGCTGTTTACGTAACTCAATCAAAGCCTTGTAGAAGTAAAATACAGAGTCTTTATCTTCCAGCGCTTGCTCGGCGTTGATTTCCGTGTAGTTATTCGCCACATCAAGCCATGGTTGAGCTTGTGAGAATCCGGCGTAAGGCTCACTGTTCCACTGCATTGGCGTACGAGAGTTATCACGAGACTTCTGCGCTAAGATCGCCATCATATCTTGATGAGCCACACCATCACGGTTAACCATGATATCGTACATATTGGTACTCTCTACATCATGATACTGACTAATCTCGGTGTAACCTGGGTTGGTCATGCCAATCTCTTCACCTTGATAGATATAAGGTGTACCTTGCATCATGTGCACAGAAGCAGCCAACATTTTAGCCGACTCAACACGATATTGTTGATCGTTGCCCAAGCGGCTCACGACTCTTGGTTGGTCGTGGTTACACCAGAATAGTGCACCCCAACCTTTTCCGTTCAAGCCAGTTTGCCAGTGGTTAAAGATTGACTTGAGCTGTAAGAAATCGAACGGCGCATTGGTCCACTTCTCACCATTGGTGTAATCAACCTTGAGGTGGTGGAAGTTAAACACCATTGATAGCTCGCTGTTATCAACGTTTGAGTATTTCTGACAGTGTTCCAACGTAGTTGAAGACATCTCACCAACCGTCACGCTGCCGTATTTCTGGAATACTGCTTCGCTGATCTCTTTCAGGTATTCGTGCACTCGTGGGCCGTCGGTATAGAAACGGCGACCATCACCGATATCATCATTAGGGAAATCTTGCTGCTTTGAAATCAGGTTGATTACATCTAAACGGAAACCATCGACACCCTTCTCAGCCCAGAAGCTAATAACATCTTTCACTTCTTCACGTACAACCGGGTTCTCCCAGTTAAGGTCGGCCTGTTCTTTTGCGAATAAGTGTAGGAAGTATTGTCCAGTCTCTTCATCTAATTCCCATGCATTACCACCGAACTTAGACTGCCAGTTGGTTGGTGCTTGACCGTTTACTGGGTCTTTCCAGATGTAATAATCACGGTATAGGCTGTTTTTGTCACCCAGTGCAGACTGAAACCATGCATGCTCTGTTGAAGTATGGTTTACCACGATATCCATCACGATACGGATGCCACGTTGATGCGCTTCAGACAGTAACAAGTCGAAGTCTTCCATGGTGCCGAATTGAGGGTTAATCGCGTAGTAGTCTGAAATATCGTAGCCATTATCGATCATAGGAGATGCGTAAACAGGGGTTAGCCAAATCGCATCCACGCTCAAGTTTTTGAGGTAATCCAGTTTCGAAATGATCCCTTTGATATCGCCAGTACCTTTACTGCCACTGTCACAAAAGCTCTTTGGGTAGATTTGATAGATGGTTGCGGTTTTCCACCAGCTTTCATCATGTTCAGTCATCGCCATCTCTAACACTCACTTACCAGAAAATATAAAATAAAAATCACCATGCAAATCATGGTCGAATAGCCGTTATGACTAAGATAAAAAGCGATAACTCACATTGGAGTCATCGCTTATTAAATGCATTACGCGTTCGCGGTTTCTAACTCACCCTTGGATTGGGCTCGCTTGTAGAAGAACAGGGTTAGCGTGATAGGCAATACTATCGCCACTAGCATCGCGACTAAGTAAATCGACCAATATTGAGGTTGAATCGATAAGATGCCCGGCAAGCCACCAACACCGATACCATTCGCCATCACACCTGCGCTGCCACAAATCGCGGCTGCAACAGCACTACCAATCATTGCGCTCAGCATTGGGAATTTGTATTTAAGGTTGATGCCGTACATCGCTGGTTCCGTCACACCGAAGTACGCAGAGATTGCCGCTGGTACCGAAATGTCTCGTTCGCCTTCGCGCTTACTCAAAATGATGATGCCGACAACCGCTGAAGCTTGTGCAATGTTTGATAGCGCAATCAAAGGCCAGATTGGTGTGCCACCTAAGTCTTGCATCAGTTGTAAGTCCACAGCGTTGGTTGTGTGGTGAATACCCGTGATAACCAAAGGCGCGTATAGGAAGCCAAAGACCACTGAACCAAGAATCGCGAAGTCACCTGTCATTGCCACTTTGGCAGCGAATGCCACACCATCACCCAACATGCGACCGAATGGACCAATAAAGGCGTGAGCCAGAATCACAGACAAGATGATCGAGACAAATGGCACGACAACTAGGTACAGATAAGAAGGTACAATGCGCTTAAGGTTGGTCTCAATGAAAGCCAGAGCCACGCCCGCTAACATCGCAGGGATCACCTGAGCTTGATAACCGACTTTCTCAATCACGAACAAACCAAAGTCCCACACCTCAGGTACCGATTTACCTATCATGTAAGCGTTCATCAATTGTGGGGAAACCAAGGTCACACCGAGCGTGATACCCAAAATAGGGGTTCCGCCGAGTTTCTTAACCGTTGCCCAACACACACCAACCGGTAGGAAGAAGAAGATCGCTTCGCCAATCAACCACAAGAAAGAATGAACGGTAGCCCAGAATTGGCTTATCTCAACCAAGGTTTTGCCGTCGAACATGCGAATGTCGCCAATCACATTACGGAAACCAAGAATCAAACCACCCGTAATAATGGCAGGTAGCAGTGGTACGAAAATTTCGGCTAAATGGGAGATACCACGCTCAAGGAAGTTCATGTTCTGGCGAGCCGCTAGTTTCGCCTCATCTTTTGATGATGCATCTTTACCGGTTTGCTCAATAAGAAGGGCGTACACCTCATCAACCTCGGTGCCAATAACCACTTGAAATTGACCTGCGTTAGTAAAGCAGCCTTTTACCAGCTTAAGCTTCTCCAATTCTGCTTTGTTCGCTTGTTCCGTATCATTCAATACAAAACGCAGTCGAGTCAGACAATGGCTGACACTCGCAATATTCTCTTTGCCACCGACTAACTCGATAAGACGCGCAACGTCTTGCTTCGCTATCTTACTCATACTACCCCACCCTGGTTTCATTCAATTACTCATCTAAACCATGCAGCGATAACCACTCGGATTTAGACTTATGGGAACATTCCCAATCACGGTTATTATAATGCCCACATGAATGATAAATTAAAATGGGAACAGTCCCATTAATTGAAAGAGATCACACTCTAATTTTAATCTAAGCGGTTCAATTTCGCTTGATTGAGTGGATTATAGAATAGGTGATTGAGTGTGATGAGAGATCTCTGCATTGCCTAAAAGCTGAGAGATCAATAAATTAGCGGCCAATTTACCCGCAGATTGATACCCAGGGTCAATACTAAATACTCGCGGAAACAAGAAGGAGAGAAGATCATTGCCACCAACACCGGTCACCACCACATCTTCACGTTGTAGTTCTTGCAGACGTTTGATTACACCAAGAGCCAATGTGTCGCTAGCACAAACAAGTGCTTGAGTGGTAGGAGTCAGTACCTCATCCACCAGCTGATACGCACTTTCATGATGAAGTTGGCCAGTACGATAATTGGCAATCACTCCAGCGCTTTCACACCACTCGAGATAGGCCTTAAGACGCAGTTCACCTGTTGATTTATCGCTAGGATCAACGCCAATGAAACCAACCTCAGAGATTCCCTGCTCTGCTAGATGCGTTAACGCACTATTGATCACCTGTTGGTTATCATAGTTAATCGACGTCACGTTCTCGGTATCCAGAGCAATCACCACCGCTTTGTGTTCCCAAGCTTCAATGGCAGGAATATCACAGTCAGTAAAGCCAAACACAATGATGCCATCTACATTGCGACGCTTGAGAACCTGCAGATGCTCATTGGCTTTTTCTCTATCAAGCTGACTTTCCATGATCACGACATCGTAATCCGCTCGATACAATTCGGCCAGCATCGTACTTACCGCTTTGTTTTCAGAGGGGGAATCCAGACGAGAGATGATGACACCGATGACTTTTTGACTGCCACCACGCATCGACTGCGCAGACTTCGAAGGCGTGTACCCAGATTCTTGAATGACTCTTTCCACCCTTTCACGGGTTTCAGGTTTTACTTTGGGATCATTGGTCAGAACACGAGATACGGTAGACTTACCAACACCGGACAGCTTAGCAATATCGAGAATAGTGAGTTTTTTGCTCATAAAAAGTCTGACGTTAAAGGGAAGAGAAAGAAAAAGTGAGGGCGAACTCCCTCACTTAACTGTTTGTAAATCCTAGTAGATAACTATGACCTACTTTCGGCAGTTTTTATAGATAACACGACCAAGTTCTAGACGTGCATTGTCACCTTTAGTTCGTAAAGTTACGCTGTTAATCAGTTCAGAGGTTCCATCATCTAAGATGTACTTCGTTCCTGAGCCTGCCGCTATTTGAGTGAGGCGATATTCATTCTCGGGTAAACGTAATACCGCTTTTTCATCACCAAGGTAAGCGACCTTAAATGAAGCGTCAGACTCACATTGATAAATCACGAATTGATCGTCCGATACTGCGCTCTCAGTCTCAGGAGCTGCTGATTTAGAGCATCCGAATAACGCTACCGTACATAGAGATGCTATCAACAATGCTTTCATACTGCGTTCCTCATCTTTATATAGTGAATAACACTTATATCTAAGTGAAAGAGACTTAGTGTCTTAACCTTTTAAGAATGCTGGTACATCTTTAATACTGTCAATCACGACACTTGCAAGCGCTTCACCTTTTTCAGTGATTGGCTTACCGGTTCTTACCAGTACTTTAGTGCCAACACCCGCCGCTTCTGCAGCCATCATGTCTTCAGCTTTATCGCCGATCATGACCGAGTTAGCCATATCAATCTTCAGAAAGTCACGCGCAGAAATGAACATGCCTGGCTTTGGTTTACGACATTCACAATCTTGTTTGTAGTCACCAACACCGTGCTCAGCGTGGTGCGGGCAGTAATAAATACCATCTAGCTCAACGCCGTTATCAACAAAGTTCCAATCCATCCACTGCGTTAGAGAAAGAAAACGGTCTTCACTAAACATGCCGCGAGCAATACCAGATTGGTTGGTCACTAACACCAATAAATAACCCATATCTTTAAACGCTTTCGCCGCTTCAAACACACCATCGATGTATTCAAAGTCATGTTCATCATGTACGTAGCCGTGATCAACGTTAATCACACCATCACGATCTAAAAAAACAGCAGGTTTAGACAAAATTCAGTTCTCTATCAGCTCTCTATTAATCATTAATTATTACACGCTTTATTTGCTTCATCACTATCTATTTAGTTTTGCGTTCGTTAACGATTTGTTTCTAGTTTAACTTCGCAACTCGCGTTTAGCCGTCTAGACGTAAAAATATCTATTGACTTAGATCATAGAACACCATAGCATCATCTGTAAATCGAGTGAGTCATCAATATATTATTCTGTTCTACCTGCACGGGTTTCTCTATGATTAAAGTGAATCAAGTCAATAAGGTTTTTTATCAAGGCACTAAAGAAATCAATGCCTTAATTGATATCAACCTCCACATTCCTCAAGGTCAAATCTTTGGAGTCATCGGCTCTTCAGGTGCAGGCAAAAGTACCCTTATCCGTTGTGTAAACATGTTGGAAGCTCCAACATCAGGTGAAGTGATTGTTGACGGTATCGACCTGACAAAACTCAGCAAATCAGAACTTAGCGAAGCACGCCGTAACATCGGCATGATATTCCAACACTTCAATCTGCTGTCTTCTCGTACTGTATTTAACAATGTAGCACTGCCTTTAGAGCTTGCTGGTAAAGATAAAGCTGCGATTGAAGCGAAAGTGAGTGAACTACTTGAGCTTGTCGGCCTATCGGATAAGCGTGATACCTACCCTGCGAACTTAAGTGGTGGTCAAAAGCAGCGTGTCGCGATTGCTCGTGCGCTAGCTTCAGACCCGAAAGTACTACTGTGTGATGAAGCGACCAGTGCTCTGGATCCAGCAACGACTCAATCTATTCTTGAGCTGCTACGTGAAATCAACCGCAAGCTACACATCACGATCCTACTTATTACGCACGAGATGGACGTAGTTAAGAGCATTTGTCACGAAGTCGCGATCATTGGCGGTGGCGAGCTAGTAGAGAAAGGTACAGTTGGCGACATATTCGCACACCCTAAGACAGAGCTAGCACATCAGTTTATTCGCTCAACGCTAGACCTATCTATCCCTGAAGATTATCAAGCGCGTTTGCAAGAAACTCGTGTTAACAGTAGCTACCCATTAGTACGTCTTGAGTTTACTGGTGCAACGGTTGATGCTCCGCTGATGACGCAAATTGCTCGTAAATTCAATATCGATGTCAGCATCTTAAGCTCTGACCTCGATTACGCCGGCGGCGTGAAGTTCGGCATGATGGTCGCTGAGCTGTTCGGTAACGAAGCCGATGATAATGCTGCTATCCAATTCCTACGCGACAACAATGTAAAAGTAGAGGTGCTTGGTTATGTCCTTTAGTTTCAACGAGATTGCTGACTGGATCAGCCTTAACGGCAACCTTCTATTGGAAGCAACAGGCGAGACACTTTACATGGTTGCTGTTGCTGGCATCGTTGGTTTCGCTGTCGGTATTCCATTAGGCGTTATTCTACACACGACTAAAAAAGGTGGCCTGTTAGAGAACACCAAGCTAAACAAAATTCTTGGTGCGGTTGTGAACGTGGGCCGTTCTGTGCCTTTCTTAGTACTGATGGTAGCGATCATCCCTCTCACTAAGATGCTGATTGGTACCTTCATCGGTACAACCGCAGCGATTGTTCCGCTGACGATTGGTGCTATCCCATTCGTAGCTCGACTTATCGAGAGTGCACTACTTGAAGTACCAACAGGTCTAGTGGAAGCAGCTCAGTCAATGGGCGCAACACCCACACAAATCATCAATAAGGTTCTGCTTCCTGAAGCACTGCCGACTATCATCAACTCAGTGACGATTACGCTAGTGACTCTTGTGAGTTACTCGGCAATGGCTGGAACTGTGGGTGGTGGTGGCCTAGGTGATGTCGCGATTCGTTACGGATTTCACCGCTACGATGTGACCATTATGGCAGTAACAGTCGTCATGTTGATTGTGCTAGTACAAATTATTCAATCAATCGGTGATTCATTAGTTCGCCGCGTTGACCACAGATAACGACTTACAGACCAAAATCAAAGTCGTCTGAACCAAATTAAATAGATTTATTAAAAGGAGATTATTATGAAATTTAACCTTAAAGGTTTACTTACTATTGCAGCAGTAGCTTCAGCGCTAGTACTAGCAGGTTGTGGTGATAAAGAAGTCGATACTTCTAAGATCAAAGTTGGCGTAATGGCAGGTGCAGAAGCACAAGTTGCTGAAGTAGCAGCTAAAGTCGCGAAAGAGCAATACGGCCTGGATGTTGAACTGGTCACTTTTACGGATTATGTAACACCTAACGCAGCGCTAGATGATGGTTCTATCGACATCAATGCATTCCAACACACGCCGTACCTAGATCAGCAAGTTGCTGACCGTGGTTACAAGCTAACGGTTGCAGGTAACACTTTTGTTTACCCTATTGCAGGTTACTCTAAAGAAGTTAAATCGGTAGACGAAATCCAAGATGGTGCTCGTATCGCTGTACCAAACGATCCAACAAACCTAGGTCGTTCTCTACTGCTTCTTGAGCAGCAAGGTTTACTTGAACTTCGTGAAGGTGCAGGTCTTCTAGCTACCGTTCGTGACATCGTTGGTAACCCTAAGAACCTAACGATTCTTGAACTAGACGCAGCTCAACTGCCACGTTCTCTTGATGATGTGACGTTATCTATCATCAACACTACTTACGCGAGCTCTATCAACCTGACTCCACAAAAAGACGGCGTATTCGTTGAAGACAAAGATTCTCCATACGTGAACCTAATCGTTTCTCGTGAAGACAACCTAAATGCAGAAAACGTACAAAACTTCGTTAAAGCATATCAAACTGAAGAAGTGTACAACGCAGCTTCTGACATCTTCCAAGGTGGCGTAGTTAAAGGTTGGTAATCAGCTTAAATAGACACTTATAGATACCGAAAGGGGCTGACTCAATGTCAGCCCCTTTTTTAATGATGAAAGTTTGCTAGAAAGTAAAGCTTCTCAGGGTGAATCAAACGAAGTCGATTACTTGAGCTGATCCCAAGAAATGTTGGATACCAGACGGCAATCATCACACTTGAAATAGAAAATATCGTGGATTGGCGCATCTAACAGCCATTCACCACCACATTGTGGGCATTTGCGCTCTTTTTCATCTTTCAGGCTGATCCCACCGACACGATATAAGTAGTAGTAAGTTGGAATCTTAGTCAGAAATTCAATGCGCCCTCTTAGACCCCAACCGCGTTTAAACAACACACTCTTAGTATCACTGATCTCGGTTAGCGTTGCATGTTCAGCACGGCAACCACCACCCATTTGCACTTCATCACAGGCTTGCCATTCGGTCTGCCATTTCAGTACGGCTTTATGATCGCCATTAAATGTCGGCGGGTTACGATATAGTGGGATCGGCAACAAGCTATCGCCACTGCGCAGCGGCGAACAGGTATGTACGAATGTCGTGTATAACACCTGCCAACTTGGTGTTTCATCTTCGGCTACTTCTTCGGAGTTAAGATCTCGGCCAAGCAGACGCATCTTAGGCGCTAATAAACTCGCAGCAGATAAGCGCTCGAAACAGACTTTGACGAAGTCTGAATGATTACGTGGGTGTAAGCTATCTTGCTCCGGACACACAACGCGAACATAGAATTCACCGTCGCCCATCACGATTGGAAACTCACGACCTAACACTTGTCCGTTATAACGAAGTGCATCCATTAAGCCATTAACCGCCTTATCGACAGCGCTTACCGTTGTGTTATCAAAACACTCAAATTGAAGTTCTAGTACGTACATCTATTTATACCGCTGGTTGTAGCTTTTCTAAAAATTCTGCCAATGTCTCGGCTAGTACATCACGATTTTTGGTGCCTAAGCGCTCTAGGATCACGTTCCCCGTTAGGTTACAGATAGAGATAACATCCAGTTCAGCATCAGTCGCGGCAATGAAAACCGTTGGTTTTAGCTTCAAACGACGCTGAGTCACTAGGTGACCTAAGATGTTTTCTTGTAGGCATTCGAAATCTTCATCACTCCAAATCTGTAACAGAGTCAGTTCGTTACCATCAAAAGTCGCGTTCATATCCGCACTAAATTGTGCGCCGTAGAAAGTCTTAACATCTTCATGCAGAGTCAGCTCAATACCCGTTTCAACATTGGTGAAATCTGCGAATTGCTCACGTGGATAGTGTTTCCACAACACGGCATCACCACTCTTTTCTTCTACGCATGGCGATACGATGTCCACCAACTCCTCATTACGAGGTAAGCTTTGGTGTTGCTGCTGCCACGCGTCAACGTATCGCTGACTGAAAGAAAGTAGTGCGTCTTGAGCGCGTTGAGTCATGAAAATCTCCTAAACACAAAATAATAAATAGAATCCGAGCCCTTTCCGTGCCGATTAAGCGATGACTTAATGACAGGGTAATGGGGATTCAGTAAAATCGACCCCATTCTAATCGAATTTGAAACGAAAGTATGAGCAAATATTCTGACGCAAAAGAGCTAGCGGGTTTAACCCTAGGCCAAAAAACTGAGTACTCTAACCAATACGATGCAAGTTTATTGCAACCAGTACCTCGTAGCCTCAATCGTAATGATCTTGCGTTAAACGGCGAGCTGCCTTTTGTTGGTCATGATATTTGGACGATGTACGAGCTTTCGTGGCTAAACACCAATGGCTTACCACAAGTGGCTGTTGGTGAAGTGTTCATTCCGGCAACTAGCCAAAATTTGATTGAGTCAAAATCTTTCAAGCTGTACCTAAACAGCTACAACCAAACTCAGTTTGAAAACTGGGCTCAAGTCACTGAGCGTCTAACTCAAGATTTGTCAGCATGTGCAGGCGAATCTGTGATTGTGAATGTAAATTCAGTAACCGATTACACCAACCAACCTATCGTGACGATGGGAGGTGACTGTATCGACAATCAAGACATCCAAATCACCAGCTATGATTTTGAAGCGTCACTGCTTGAAGGGGCTGCTGGCGAGCAAGAAGTCGAAGAAACTCTACATAGCCACTTATTGAAGTCAAACTGCTTAATCACCAATCAACCGGATTGGGGCAGCGTAGAGATCGCATATTCCGGTAAGCAAATTGACCGTGAAGCTCTGCTACGCTATTTAGTTTCTTTCCGCGAGCATAACGAATTCCACGAACAATGTGTTGAGCGTATCTTCACTGACATCATGAAATACTGTGCACCATCGAAGCTAACCGTATTTGCACGTTACACGCGTCGTGGCGGTCTGGATATCAATCCATACCGTTCAACTGAGCAAGATAGACCAAGCCACAATAAGCGTATGGCTCGCCAATAATCGGCGTGAACCGCCCACACTTATTTGAACCTACAAAATCTTTAAAGGGACATTGAAATGCGTTGGTTATACGTTGTTAGTCTATTCATTTTAAGCTTAAGCACATCGGTTAATGCGTCTGTCTATTCGTCGGCGCTCCTCAATGAAGCCAATAACTTGGTTGAGATAGAACCGAGTCAAGCAAAACGAATGGCCAACAGCTACCTAACGCTACGTATCCTTTCAGATCAACGCGAGAAGAGCCCGTCAGCTATTTCTCGTGAAGAGGCCGACTCTTCGATTAGAACCCCAAACAGCAGTATCGATGCGTATAAGATCTTAGCGAAAGCAGAGTTTAATCTAGGCAACATTCGTATTGCGATTCAGCACATCGACAAAGCCTATGAGCTAGCAAAAACCTATAAGCTTGAGTATCTAAAGTTAGATTTGGAAATACTTAAAGTTAGGTTACTTTGGCTTACGGGCAGAAAATCTGCCCAAGCAGAATCAGAGCTAAAAAAAATAGAAACAAGCTTAGAGTCGGTTAATAAGACCTTACGCCTGACGGAAGGGATTACCTATCGCTTAATCATGTTGAAAGCCGACATTTCCTCTTATAACAACAACGTAGGGGAAGCAGAAAAACTCTATCAAGAAGCAAAAACTTACCTAGAACAGCGTCACTCGGAAAAAGTCGTCATTGATTACCACATCACCGTCGGCGAGTTTTATCTTACCCATAAAGAGTACAACCATGCACTATCTGAGTTATTGTACGGCTACTGGAAATCAGTAGAAGGTAACCTGAGTTCGCGCTTGGCTAAAGTAAACCGCCTACTTGCACAGCTTTTCTTTGAACGTCAAGTATTAGATAAAGCTCTAGAGCACCTGTCTCAAGCTGCTGACTTTTATGATAATTTTGAAAGCTCTCCCATATTAGCGCAAGTACTAAAAAAGATGGGTGATGTGTACTTCAATCAAGGCAAATATAACCTTGCCCTCGTGCACTTTTTCAATGTCCTTGATCATGAGAGTACAGACCGAGACATCTACCAAGTCATTGACATTCGTCTAAGTTTATCTGCGACTTACTTACGACTTTATAACTACCCTCTAGCCGAGCAATACCTAGCACGAGCTCTTGAACTGCTGGAGTATTCCGACATTCCTAAATTGGAAGGCCGCGCTGCACTCTTATCCGCAGGTTTGGCATACCACCTACAAGAAAGCGAAGATGTAATTAAGCATGCGACACGTGCGCTCAAGATTTCGCGTCAGGTAGAAAACATGCGCCTGTCGCAACACTCCTACCACTTGCTCTCTTTAGGTTATGAGCAAGCAGGGCGTCCACAACAAGCGCTAGCAAATCTCAAACAATACAATATCCTTGTCTCTTTGGAACAACAAAAACTCAACCGTGTTGGTGAAGACGCATTCCGCCAACAAAAAGAGTTTGCCGAGCAAACGCTCCACTATGCAGGTCAAGAACAAGAATTAGAGAAATACAAACTTGAGCACCATAAGTTCCAGAAAATATCGTTCGCCTTATTTTTGTTCAGCATTGTCTTGTTCTTCTTTGTGCTACGCCGAGGCTACATCATTCAAACCTTAGTCACGGAAATGGATTCACTGCGTACCGACCTATTTACACACTCACGCTCAAAGCTTCCAAATCTAAGAATGCTGAACGCGAAGCTATCAAATTCTCTAGAACAAACCAGCCAAAACTTCGAACAATGGCAACTTGGTGAGTTGATTCATGAACCACTCAACGACCGTTTACGCTTTGTGATGATAGATTTACCGTTCCTACGCAATATGTACACTCAGAACGGTTATAAAGCAGGTTTAGAGCTCGAAGATGCTTTCGGCGAGTTCCTTAAATCTAAGCTTGAAGGTCCTGCGCGCGTCTACCACTTCTCGGATGCGAACTTGCTTTACATCGAACCAAATGCTGACCGTGATACATCGCCTGAGGCTATGTTCAGAAAGATTCAATCTTGGATTAATCACTTCGAACCAGAGCGAAACATTAATCGAACCGTCCGCATGGGCATCGCTGACTACCCGTTCTTGCCACGCGCTTATACCGCGATTAACGACCAAGAACTCCTCGATGTACTATTAATGTCGACCAACCTGGCACGTGAAATCAGCCTCAAAGAACGCAGTAGCCAATGGGTTTACCTTAAAGCCATCGACAATGCCCCCGCAGCGAGCCTTGCAACGAGTAACATAAGAGAGGCTTGTAAACATGCGATTAATCAAGGGTTAATAAAGATACAATCCTCACACCAGAATGAGGACAATATCAAAAAAATGCTAAAAGATGACTGATTTGCGAGCGGTTAAACGTCGTAGGTCGTGACCTTATTTTTAGTTTTGTTATTATCAAGGTCACGGAATTTCATCTATACGATCGAGTACGATCTACGCGGCGCTAATTAATACATCTATGGGCATTCTTGAAAAAGACATTCAGGCGCAACTCCACCAGCTGAAATATCAGTTGGATCAAGTCCGCTTGACGCAAAGAGATACCTCGTTCAAATTTATTCGAGAACAAAAAGTTCTCAAGCGTATCGTTACGTCTTTAAGTGATGCATGTGTTGGCAGCAACACTCATTTAGATGAAAATCTCATTGCCCTTAGGGAAGAGCTCGAAAAGCAAAAAGACATTAGCTCAATGATCCCCAAGTTGGCAGTATTAGAAAGGATGCTCAAGCAAAAAACGTTGGCTATGGATAAACAGAACGGATATCTGGATGATAGTATTAAGCACAGTGGGGAAACGCTGCAGCGTATAACTGGCCTTCCGGCACAGCTAAAGCGCGATCTAAGAAACTTACTTAGCTTCTCCGAGTGTCATGGCAGTCAAAAAGTCGACCATGCGATGAAGCTTCTCAGTATTTATGAGCGTGCCATTAAGATTATGGCAAACAACTCACGCACTCATTTTGCCGACGTAGATCAATCAACTGAACAAGAACTCCTTTCCGAACTATCAAACGAATTACAACACCTGATCACTGAACTCGACTTCGAGGGTGAATCGGGGGATCTACTGACCGATATTCGAGCGAAGCTACTACTTGGTGTTTCAACACAAAACCTACTTGAGCTAGCACTTCAGATCCTCAAACTGGTGATTGATGGCACGAGCCTAGAGCGTAAGCAGTCTGAACAATTTATAGAACAACTCAATTCCTCGCTCGCTTCTAGTATCAAAACAGCAGATCAAAACTCCGACCAGAGCCAAAGCTATTTTGAACATCGCCAAGGTCTTAATTCTGAGTTGAATGAACTTGTTACTAAGAGCCAAAGCTCTGTTGATAAAGCAACGGATATTGATAACTTAAAACTTTCGATAAACCCGCTACTCAGTGAAATTGCCTCTCTTTCAGAAAGACTGAATCACGCAGAACAGAAAGAACAAGCTCTAATAGAAAGAATGAGCTACGGAAAAAACCAATTAGATTCGCTCTATGAAGTCACCCAAGATTACCGCAAGCGTCTAGAAGATCAGGCTCAGCGTATGCTGCTTGACCCTCTGACTAAGATCTACAACCGTACCGCCTTCACCGATCGTTTAGAGTTAGAATATCGTCGCTGGATTCGCGCACAACACTCACTAAGAGTCGTGCTGCTAGATATCGATAACTTCAAAGCAATTAACGATAGCTTTGGCTATACCGCTGGTGACAAAGCACTCAAGATCATCGCAAGAGCGATCACCAAAGAAATTGGTACTACCGATACTGTCGCTCGCTTTTCTGGTGAAGAGTTCATCTTGCTACTTCCCGAGCAAAGCGATGAATATTGCCATCAAGTGACTCAAAGCATCCAGAATCAAGTCAGCCGCTTACCTTTCAAATTCCGTGACCAACAAATCACAATTACCTTGTGCGCGGCAAGTACTCCGTTTAAAGAGTCAGACACACCTGAAGAAGTATTAGAGCGACTCAATAAAACACTAAACAAAGCCAAACAGCGCGGTAACAACCAACTTGTTTGGGACTAAGACAGCCCTAGATTTAATTTATTTCATTTTTTCAAATACTTATCACATACCATATCCCTCAATGTTTGCTAAGCTAATGATTAACATTCGCTTAACAAGCATTCTTGGCAAGCAATGCTGTATTTAAAAGAGCAACGCTGTCGTAATCGTTTCGTCTGGTTAATTCTCTCGCCTTTAACCAAACACTTTCAACGTTAGCTTCTCATCTCGAACTAAAGGGCTACTTCCAACGTCCCCTAGTTCCTTTCAACAAGGAGGCACTATGATCACTCATATCAGCCCTGCCGGTAGCATGGATTTACTCTCTCAACTTGAAGTTGAGCGTCTTAAAAAAACCGCATCTAGTGATCTGTACCAGCTTTATCGTAACTGTACGTTAGCGGTACTCAACTCGGGTAGCCACACCGACAACTCCAAAGAGCTGCTCGATAAATATCAATCGTTTGATGTTGAGGTCGTCCGTCGTGAGCGCGGGATCAAACTCGAACTGAGCAACCCTCCAGAACATGCCTTTGTCGATGGTGAAATCATCAAGGGTATCCAAGAACACTTATTCTCAGTGTTGCGCGACATTGTCTATGTCAACATGCACCTTGCAGATAACCAAAGACTCAACCTAACCAATGCCACTCATATTACCAACCTTGTATTTGGCATTTTGAGAAATGCAGGCGCACTTACGCCAGGTATCGAACCTAACCTGATCGTGTGTTGGGGTGGTCATTCAATTAATGCCACTGAATACCAGTACACTCGCGAAGTGGGCAATGAACTTGGCCTGCGTGAGCTGAATATCTGTACCGGTTGTGGACCGGGGGCAATGGAAGGGCCAATGAAAGGGGCTGCCATTGGTCACGCTAAACAGCGCTATACAGACCACCGTTACTTAGGGCTAACTGAACCATCAATCATTGCGGCTGAGCCACCAAACCCGATAGTGAACGAACTGGTGATCATGCCAGATATCGAGAAGCGTCTTGAGGCATTCGTTCGTATGGCGCATGGCATCATTATTTTCCCCGGTGGCCCAGGTACGGCTGAAGAGCTGCTGTATATCTTAGGGATCATGATGCACCCAAATAACGTCGACCAACCAATGCCAATTGTTTTAACGGGCTCAAAAGAGAGTGAAGCTTACTTCCGCTCAATCGATAAATTCATCGGCGAAACCTTAGGGCCTGATGCGCAAAAACACTATGAGATCGTAATTGATGACCCAGCACGCGCTGCGAAAATCATGAAGCAGGCAATGCCAGATGTACGCTCTCACCGTAAAGAGACTGGCGATGCTTACAGCTACAACTGGTCACTGCATATTGAACCTGAGTTCCAACTGCCATTCGACCCTACGCATGAATCTATGGCGGCGCTTGATCTGCATATGAATCAGAAAACAGAAAGCCTTGCAGCTAATCTGCGTAAAGCCTTCTCAGGAATTGTGGCAGGTAACGTCAAAGCTGAAGGTATTTTGGAGATAGAGAAACATGGCCCCTTCCTCATTGATGGCGACAAAGAGCTGATGACAAAAATGGACCAGCTGCTGAATGACTTTGTTGAACAGCATCGAATGAAACTGCCGGGCGGCACTGACTATGTTCCTTGCTATAAAATTATGCCTAGCAGCGAATAACGGCAAGTAACTGATAACAAGCCACAAGCATAAAATTAAACAAGTCATGACGTTTACGTCACCAAAGTTTCAACTCACCAAGTGATACGTTACTATAAGGGGCTAGCAGCCCCTTATTTATTGCCTATTTAGTGGAAACTTATGTCTATCCATCTTGTTATTATCGATGCCTTGAACCTCATCCGACGCGTGCACTCTGTTCAGCCGGACCCAACCGATATTGCAAGAACCATCACCACGACAGCTCGCACTCTTAATCGCATCCTAAACGAATCAAAGCCCACTCATATCATTGCGGTATTTGATCATCATTTACAAGATCGAGGTTGGCGCGCGGAAGTCCTTCCCGCTTATAAGCAAAACCGTAAGCCGATGCCAGAACCATTGATGAAAGGTCTCGATGCGATTCAACAAGCTTGGTGGGAATTAGGGATTGATTCACTGCTCTCTGACGGCGATGAAGCGGATGATCTAGTTGCAACATTGGCAAAGAAAGTTGCTGACCACGGAGAAACTGTCACTATCATTTCGACAGATAAGGGCTACTGCCAACTGTTGTCTCCAACGCTACAAATCCGTGATTATTTCCAACACCGTTGGTTAGATAAGCCCTTTATCGAAGCGGAATTTGGCGTAAAGCCAAAGCAACTGGCAGATTACTGGGGATTAACGGGCGTCAGCTCAAGCCAAGTCCCCGGAATTCCAGGTATAGGGCCAAAAGCAGCCAAAGAGATATTAACGACATACCCTGATATCGAAACAGCATTCCTAGCTGAAGACTTACCGAAAAAGTATCGTAAGAAATTCGATGAGCATATCGAGTCGGCTCGCGTATGTAAGCTCGTTTCTGCACTCAAAACAGACATCGATTTGGGTTTTAATCTGCAAGATATTCGCTACGAAGCTGTGTCTTAATCTGACGTCACAAATTCAGTCATTAAAGCTAACCGTTAGAAATAAATCCGCTTATAAATCAACAAATAGAAAATAAATCATTAGAAAGCAGAAAGCCTTAGTCTGAACTAAGGCTTTTTTGTTGTTTCATTTTAAGACGAAACATTGCACTTATACTGATAACTCTCTATTTCTAGAATAACTTTCAGCTAAGAGCAGATTAGAAGCTATAAGCGATAGAAGCTTTAAAGTTACGACCCGCTTCATAGCTGGTGTACTTTTCTGAACCCCAAGAGATACCAAAACCAGTATGCTCAGCGTACTTCTTATCAAGCAGGTTATCGATACCAAGGTTCATCTCTAGGTCTTTAGCAAACGTAGGTGTGTAAGCCGCCCAAATGTTGTGCGTTGCGAAGCCTGAGCGTTTGATCTCTTTGCCTTTTTCGTTCTCGTAATCGTTCCCCGGAACAAAGCGTGAATCCCAACCAAACACAAATTCATTGTTTAGGCTGTAGTTAAAACCGGCCTTAAAGTTATGAATACCGGTTTTATTCATGTGACTTGTCTTGCCGTTTTTCAGGCTCTTTTGCTCACCATCAGAGTAAGAGTGGTTAGCGTAAACACTTAATGCATCTAACTGATAGCTCAATACTGTCTCTACACCCCAAACTTCAACATCATACTTATTAGATAATGTTGCGTTGTTCTTAGTTGGGTGCATTTGGTTATCAAGGTCATAGGTATAAGCCGTGAAACCTAGAATCGCGTAATCAGCCGCAAGCAAACGTGTTAGCTCGTAATCAAAGCCAGCTTCGTAGTTATTACCCGTCATCGCCTTAGTATCAGACTGCTTAACTTTGCTTGGTGCTTTCATCGTTAGCGTTTCTGGTAGTGACGCGCCTTTAAACAGACGACCGTAACCTACACGAAGTTTTAGGTTTTCCGTTGTTTGGTATTCACCTTTGAACTTTGGAGATAGCTGATCAAACTCACCCTTATACACGCCACCCAGTTTATGAACGTCGTAACGAAGACCTGTTGTCAGACGGAAATCGCTGAATTCGTACATATCTTGTAGATACAGACCGTAAGCCGTCACCGTACCACCATCCATGCTGTAGTTCTCGGTTTGACCTTGCTTAGTACCGCTTAGATATACGCCTTGACCAGCATCAATCCATTGCTTGGCTTTGTAGCCCTCAAGACCATAAGTAAGCTCATGCTCACCAACCCAAGAAACGTTACGAATGTCACCACCAATGGTTGTTACATTGTATTCACGCTTAGGGTAAGACATTTTGCCATCTTTGAACCATTTACCTGCCGGTGTTTTGCCCCAAGCGGTACCTTCAAGAGCATCACGATCCATGTATTGACGGTTGTAGTAAACATTACTTTTCAGATGAACTAGATCACTACCTGCATCGTATTCGTGCTGTAGCGTCACTGTATCGCGATTAAGCGAATGATAGTCGTGTTTATCGTCAGCATACAGAGCACCCGCCTTTTCGCCAGAAAGCTGACGCGTACCACCATCACTGTATCGGTTGAAAGTCAGTTTAAATTCATTGGCATCATTAGGAATGAAAACAACTTTAGCCAAACCCGACTTAAGCTCACCCTGCTTAGAGGTTACCGCTTCTTGATCAGGAATGTGCAGATCGCCATCTTCTGAATAGTTCGCAATACCCATGAACTCTAGCTTGTCGTTCACTTTTGCATACACAGCAACGTTGGTTGCAAAACGCTCATAAGCTGTTTGATAGCTTGTTTTTACTCGAGCACCAACGCTTTCACCCGGCTTAAGAAGATCGCTTGGGTCTTTCGTTTCGTAGCTAAATGAACCATTGATAGCACCAGAACCTGACAGTGCAGAGTTACCACCTAATTCAATTTCAGCTCTTTTTAGCATTGCAGGATCAATCGCTTGGTCACCAGAGTGGTGGAAAAGCTGACCTTCTTGTCGCGCACCATCAATAGTCACTACGGCAAATTTGTCTTCCATACCACGTACAAATACTTTGCGAGAGTAACGTGCGTTCCCGTCAACCGTAACGCTAGGCATAGTATTCAAAACATCTTTGATGTCTGATGCTTGCTTCTTTTCCAGTGTGTCAGAGTTGATTTCAGTCTGAATCAATTGGTCAAGGGCAGAACCGATAACGACTACGGTTTCTGGTTCGTCGGCAGCAAATGCTGTAAATGAGGTTAAGGCAACCGTAACGGCTACTGATAGTGCTTTAAGTTTCATAATGCGACTTATATTTTATAGATTTAAGTGAAAGTGCACGAATGGTACACGACACTAATTACAATGTTAATTGTAATAGTTATCATTTACATTCTTTACTTACATTTACTTACTTATAATAAAATACAATTTGATTAGGATGTTCTTGCTGTAATTTACTGCTGAATTTTAAATAAACCCTTCTTCGTTTCATCGCTGAACTAGGTAGCCGTAAGTATCGATAGCTTACGGCTTTTTTGTCTCATATCGACACTAATAGTCGACAATTCGACGACTATCAACCAAGTTGAATTAGTCATATTTACACTTAAATATGACTAAAAAACGCACATAGACCAACCTTTCTAAACTATCAGTACGAAGCGATAATCAAGCTCATAAACAAACTTAAGATATAAAAAATGCCCCTAAAGGAGCATTTTATTTATCACTGACACACTAACGTAAATATTAGTACGGTGAGATATTCGAAAGCGACTGAATATGAACCGTGATCTCTTCGCGATCGTGGTAAAGGTGCTTCGCCTGCATCTTGAACTTCACTTTGTTATCAATCAGGAACTGTTTTAGGTTTTCGATATCCTGCAGAACTTCATCGTAACGGCCTTTCATTGGCAGTTTAAGGTTGAACAGTGCTTCTTTCGCCCAGCCTTTGATGATCCACTCCCCCATTAAATGAGCAACACGAGCCGGCTTCTCAACCATGTCACAGATAATCCAAGTGACGTTCTTACGGTCAGGTTCGAATTTAAAACCATCCACCATGTGGTGCTTAATTTGACCCGTTTCCATTAGGCTGTCTGCCATCATGCCGTTATCAACACAGTGAACAAACATAGAGCGCTTAACCAATTGGTAAGTCCAACCACCTGGACACGCGCCTAAATCTACGCCCCACATACCCGGAGCCAGACGTTCGTCCCACTCATCACGAGGGATGAATACGTGGAATGCTTCTTCTAGCTTCAATGTAGAACGGCTTGGCGCATCTGATGGGAATTTCAAACGAGGAATACCCATGAAGAACTGTGAGTTGTTAGTTGGGTAAGAGTAACCAACAAAACAGTGACCCGGCGCGATAAAGCATAAATGAAGCACTGGCTTCTTAGCGTTGTCTTTCGCTGTCATCAGCCCTTTACCGCGCATTGCCTGACGCATTGGCACAGTAAACTTACGGCAGAACTTCAAAAGCTCTTTCGCTTCATTAGTGTCTGGTGTTTCAATACGGATATCGCCACAACGTGGGAAACCTTCTTTCTCAGAAAGCGCCTCAAGAATTGGAGAAATACGATCATCAGTCGGCAGATCTTTGATTTCAACCGCTACCGCGATCATTTGACGAGCAAAGATCAACGATTGGAAGTCGATCTCTTTTACCAGTTTATCGGCTTCGCCTGCTTGATAACATTCAAACAATACAAAGCCTGTATTGTTCTTTAAGCGAGGAAAACCAAACACTTCCAGTTGTGTTGCCTTGTCTTGAATTTCGCCAGCACATTCTTTTTCAAAACCAGAGCGACAATAAAGTAGTACGTGTTTCACTGAGTTACCTCTTTTATATTCAAAGCAGCGAAGGAGAAGACTCCCCAACCAATGATAAATAGTAGACCACCAAACGGTGTTATAGGGCCAAACCATTTTATTCCTGTCAGTGCTAAGCCATAAAGGCTGCCACTAAAACAAAGGATGCCGATGATAAAGCAAATTGCCGCAATGAAAAAATATTTTTGTGATTTAGCACCAAGTTTCATCTGTAGCAGAGCACCACACGCCAATATTGCTAGTGTATGGATAAACTGGTACTGAACACCTGTCTCAAACACGCCTAGCAGATACTCTGGCAAGACAGCTTTTAACCCGTGAGCGGCGAAGGCACCTAGCATTACGGCTATTGCGCCAGAGATACCTGCAAAAGTGAGTAAATACTTACTTCTCATTAAGCACCTCTTTGATAAACGCCGATAGTTTCTCAACGGTTAACGCTATGTTCTGCTGTTCGGTGTAGCCAGAGCTCTTACGAGGCTTAAAGCTGTGATCGCCATCAGGAATAAACTCAACACGAATCGAATCCGACAGGTCGAAATCAGCAAACTCTTCTCGCTTACCAAAGGTATCACGTTCACCTTGTAGAATAAGACACGGCTTTGCTAACTCAGCCAAGTGCTCACCTTTGTATTTCTCTGGTTTGCCTGGTGGATGGAAAGGAAAGCCTAAACAGGCCATTGCAGCCACCTTATCCACTTCAGACAAATGACTCGCCATACGTCCTCCCATCGACTTACCGCCAATAACAAGCTTATCGGCATCTACCTGTCCGATAATCTCTTGGTAAGCTTCGAGCAGTTTAGGGGCTCGATCAGGTGGACGACGCTTACCATCTTCAGCACGCTTGATCATGTAAGGGAAATTAAAACGAATCACTCGTATCCCTTTAAACGCCAGCCCTTTTGCTACCGACTGCATGAATTCATGATCCATGCCTGCGCCAGCACCATGTGCAAAGATAAAAGTTATTGGGTTGTCTTCACCATCAATGATGAGGTTATTCATCAAGTAAGTCCTCTTGTTCACTTTGCGCTTTCGCCAACATCCAATCACGGAAAGTCGCAATACGCCCCATGTCAGCTTGTTTCTCATGACACACCACATAGAAGGCGTTCTTACTTACCAACACTTCATCAAAAGGTGCAATCAAACGACCTGCTTCGATTTCAGGTTGCGCCAACACATTATTACCCAAAGCAATACCTTGCCCGTGAGCGGCCGCCTGCAACACCATGGTTGAGTGACTGAAGATAGGACCATGGTTAACGTTAACCCCATCGATGCCATTTTGCTTGGCAAACTGTTTCCAATCCTTTCGAGATGTATCATGTAATAGCGTATGGCATGCCAAATCACTGAGAGATTCTAAAGGTTTAGCTCCTAGCAGCACGGAAGGTGAGCAAAGAGGGATCAAATATTCTTGGTAAAGCTTATCGGCTCTGAGCCCCGACCAGTTCCCTCGGCCATAGTAAATAGCCACGTCTACATCATCGGTCAGCGAGCCTTCATCCATATCAACGGCTTTGATTCTTACATCAATATCAGGTTCTTGCTGATTAAAGTCAGCGAGTCTTGGTACCAACCATTGAATAGCAAAACTCGGCGGCAAACTGATGGTCAATGCGCCCTTCTCACTTCGCTCAAGAACTTTGTCTGTCGCTTCTGCCAGTGATGTAAAAATATCTTTGATATCCAAGAAGTAGCTTTGGCCTTCTTCCGTCAGCAACAAAGAGCGGTTTCTTCGACGAAACAGCTTCAAAGATAAGAATTCTTCAAGCGCTTTAATCTGATGACTGACCGCGGCTTGAGTAACAAACAACTCTTCTGCGGCACGCGTAAAACTCAAGTGTCGAGCAGCAGCTTCAAACACTCTTAGCGAGTTTAATGGGGGTAATCGACGAGACATAGTTACTCTCTAAATAAGCATTAGTTTTTTTTATCTGAAACATTATAATTTGTCCATTGCCTAGCGGCCAGAGAAATTCTATATTTCATCCCGCAGCAGCTAGCCTGAACGGCTTGATTCTCTCTAGAATCAATTGGTTTAGCTCCTGCGATGTTGTGTTTGCAAACTCGTTCTTTTCGAGTTGGGTAGAGTTCTACCAAATGTTTTGTTGCAGTTCTACACTGAAACGAGGCATGTACTTCCTGTATTTATTTTGACCTGTCTGTCAAATTTGTTTACACCGCCTTATGGGCGGTGTTTTTTTATGTCCAAAGAAAAGTAACAATAAGTTTATCAATAGCTGTGCTAATTAATCTTTATTATTTTTCATCGCTAATCACAGAATCAGACACCCACTCAAATAAACAACTGAACACATACAAATAGCACCATTGAGTTGCACTAAAAAGTAACAGAATACTTCAAGATACTCACACTTCTTCAGTACTTATAGACCCGTTTAGATCTCACCAGTTCTATCAATCCAAAATTTCAAAACTGAGCATGACGATAGCACGTCCAAACGCATGCCTCTGTCTACTGTCAATCCTTCATCATAGACAATAAAAAAGCCGCTTACTTTTCAGTATGCGGCTTTGCAAAATTATTAACGGTTGGTCAACACACCACTATGGGCGGTAAACCTTAACGTTGTGGAAGCCTTGTTCTTGCAAGTAAAGCGCTTGCAGACGGCTCATGACACCACGGTCACAGTACAACAAGTACTCTTTCGATTGGTCTAGGTCACCAAACTGAGTTGAAAGCTTGAAGAACGGGATGTGTTTGATTTCAACACCATCGATCTCTAGCGGGCTTTCATCTTCTTCGTCTGGGCTACGGATATCAAGAACGACAGCGTGCTCAGCAACGGCTTGAACTTGCTCCACTTCTGGTGCCTGTTCTTGGCTCTCTTTCTCGATATCACGGATATCCATAATACGAGCGTTCTCGATCACTTGCTCCAGCACTTCGAAGTTAAACTTAGCTTCTTCCGCTTCTAGTTTGCCTTTCTTCGCTTTCACGGTTGGCTTCTTAGAGATAACACCACAATACTCAGGCATTACTTTAGCGAAGTCTTCAGTACCAATCTTACGAGACAGGTCGATGATGTCTTCTTTGTCCCAGTTGATAAGTGGACGAAGGATCAAAGTGTCCGTCACGTTGTCGATATGACGCAGGTTAGTTAGCGTTTGGCTAGAAACCTGACCAAGAGCTTCACCCGTTACTAGTGCTTCGATACCAAAACGCTCTGCAACCATACCACCAGCACGCATGAACATACGCTTAAGAACAACGCCCATTTGACCGTCTTCAACGTTCTCAAGGATCTCTGCAACTACAGGTTCAAAATCAATAGAGATGAACTTCACCTTTGCAGATGAACCGTATTTATCCCATAGATAATGAGAAACCTGCTTAACACCAATCTCGTGAGCAGGGCCACCAAGATTGAAGAAGCAGTAATGCACTTTAGAACCACGTTTGATGTGTAAGTAGCTTGAAACACCAGAATCAAAGCCACCAGAGATCAAGCTAAGCAGATCTTCTTGAGTACCAAGAGGGAAACCACCTAGGCCTTTATGACGTTCAATAACTTGGTTTAGCTTATCGTTCTCGACTTCAACTTTAACGGTAATATCTGGATTTTTCAGTTTTACTTTTGCTGATTCAACCGCTTGATTTAGACCGCCGCCTACGTAGCGTTCTAGCTCGATAGAAGTAAAATCATGCTTACCACGACGCTTAGCACGTACAGAGAAAGTCTTACCTTCAATAAGAGCACCGCTACGCTCGAGAACTTGCTCGTAAATGTTGTGCAGGTCTTTAAATTCTGATTGCTGAACTTCAAGGGAGTGATGAATACCCGGAGTTTGCGTCAATACTTCAAGTGTTTCTTTAAAGTATTTGTCGCTCTCAGACGTCACTTCGATATGGTCACGGCGGTTGAAGACAGCCACAGACTCAGTACGACGCTGAAGAATAGTACGAATATTACGTTCTAGAATCTTTGTGAAGCGCTTACGCACCGATTCACTTTTTACAAAAATTTCCGGGTGGGGCTTAACAATAAATTTCATAGTACTTTCACGCCAATAAGGTTCACAATTTTAATAGGTTCATCACCACGTAAAAGGTCATTTCACATAGTTATTGAAGCAATAATAGATCAATATTAAATCTAAGGGCGCGAATTATACATGAGAAAATCAAACAAGGAAAAGAGTGCGTGCTTTGGTGCCATTAATAAACTCACCTTAGTGACAAACTATCGTCTCGATTTCATCCAAGCTCATTTATCCATATCTTCTCTTCTCTTCTCTTCTCTTCTCTTCTCTTCTCTTCTCTTCTCTTCTCTTCTCTTACTAGCTTGGTACAAACACTTTTGTGTATCACACAAAGAAAAAGCCCAATCTACGACAGATTGAGCTTTGGGATGCATATTCTTGATAAATACTATTCAGTGATTACTGGGACTTCTTCACTGTAAAGCGGTTCGCCCTGCATAATGCTGATTTCAACACGACGGTTTAAGCTACGTTGCCATTCAGTATCGTTCGGCTCTACTGGCTCTGTATCGGCCATACCGCGAACTCTTAAACGTTGATGAGAGAAACCACGGACCTTTTCCATCTCTTGAGCCACAGACACCGCACGCTGCGATGATAAGTCCCAATTAGAACGGTAAAGCTCAGAATCAAGACGTTGATTATCAGTATGCCCAGAGATTCGGACAATGCCCGGAACATCTTTCACTAACTCGGCAACCTGTCTCACCAAAGGTCGGAACTTAGGTTGTAGGAAAGCAGAACCCGATGGGAATGCGCCTTTTTCACGAATTCGAATCACAATTTGCTGGCCAAGGTTTTCCACCTCAATCGCGCCTTGGTCGATCTCTCGCTCCAACGCCTTCTTGATGCTCTCCATCAAGGTTTCCATCTCTTGAGACTGTTCTTGAGCTTGCTGTTGCTGCTGATCTGATTCTGAGTTTTGGTTGTTGTGCGCAGAAACTTCTGCTGATTTACCACCCGTCATCTTGCCCTGATCACGCATTGTACCGCCAGCACGCTCAGATTCCCCTTCATGAAACTCGAGAGTTTGCTGCGTAATATCAATGGTTTGCTGCATGATTACATCAATAGGCGTCGGTTCTGGGCGACCAGGACGAAACTCCTGCGCAATAATGCTGGTACCTTTAGGAATGTCTTTTACTTCCAAGCGGTTTTGTACACCAAACGCGAATTTCATTGAGCCTGCGATCTGTTTAAATTTCAGTACGTCCATCTCAGAGAATGAGAGGAGCAGTACAAAGAAACACATCAACAATGACATCAAGTCAGCAAATGTTCCCATCCATTGTGGCAAACCCGGAGGGGGACATTTACATGGATTTTCTTCATCCATTTTTATTCCCCTTAAGCCATTTCACCATCAATCGTACGTTTACCTTCGTTAAGGTAACTCTTCAGGTAACCGTCAATAACTCGTGGGTTTTGACCATCTTGAATCGCGAGTACGCCATCCATCACCAAACGACGATTCAGTGTCTCTTGGTCACGACGTAGAGCAAGTTTGTCCGCGATAGGGAAGAACACCATGTTCGAAAGAATTGCACCATATAGAGTGGTTAAAAGTGCAACCGCCATCGCCGGCCCGATCGCTTTTGGATCATCCATGTTCGAAAGCATGGCAACCAAACCAACCAATGTACCAATCATACCCATTGCGGGTGCAACATCACCAAAAGCTGTAAATACTTTAGCGCCCTGTTCGTGACGTTCTGTGGTTAACGCGATGTCTTTTTGCAGTGCTGCACGCACCACATCACCATCATGGCCATCAACCAATAGGTCGATACCCTTTTGCATGAAACTGTTGCTGATTTCCATCTCTTCAAGTGCTAAGAAACCGCCTTTACGCGCGGCATCCGCCATCTCTACGACTTTAGCAATAAGATCTTCTGGTTCATCGGCTTTAAACATAAATGCTTTACCGGCAATTTTTGCCGCACCAAAGAACTGTCCCATGGTGAATTTCATTAGAACAACAAACGTTGAACCACCAATCACGATCAAAACGGATGTCGTGTCATAGAACATCCCGAGGCTTCCACCTAGGATCATTGCCATAATTACGAAGGCAAATCCACCAATCAAACCTATTAGGGTTGCTAAATCCACTGAGCACTCCTCATGCTTTTTTACAGTTCTACGTCGACGATAATATTCTTATCGGCAAGACTATAAGATCTTTTAGTTAATTCTTCGTCTAAGTATCACACTTTTCGTTTTTGAATCACAACTATTGGCTTACTTTGGACTTATCCAAAGCGTATAAACTCGATAAAGCCACGGTTATTCAATCAAAGTAAATTCAAGCGCCTTAAAAACGAACTTTCTAGCAAAAATTCTTGGTTACATTTGACCATCTTAGCGGCCTAGGGTAACGTTCGTTCATCTTTCCAAACGCAGATTTATTATGGCTACTAAGAAACCTGAAAATATGAGCTTTGAAGCGGCTATCGAAGAGCTTGATGGCTTGGTTGATCAACTAGAAAATGGTGATCTAGCTTTAGATGATGCGCTGAAAAAGTTCGAACGAGGCATCTCCCTCGCTCGTGCTGGTCAAAGTAAACTAAACGACGCTGAACAGCGTGTTAGCATCCTGCTGCAAAATGATGAAAATGCAGAACTGAGTGACTTTAACCCACAACCTGAATAACAAATTGTATGAGATCCCCTATGATCGAGACGTTATTGTCTTATCAAGCACGTAATAACGAGCAACTTAACCTTTGGCTTGATCGCCTGCCACACCAAAATCAGAATCTCATTAACGCGATGCGTTATGGGTTACTTTTAGGCGGCAAACGCGCACGTCCGTTTCTTGTCTACATTACAGGGGAAATGCTCGGTTGCACTGCGGAAGAACTTGACACTCCAGCTTCAGCAATCGAATGTATTCATGCCTATTCTCTGATTCACGACGACCTTCCAGCAATGGACGACGACGAATTGCGTCGTGGCCATCAGACTTGTCACATTAAATACGATGAAGCAACGGCAATTTTAACTGGCGATGCACTACAAACTCTCGCGTTTACTATACTTGCGGAAGGTACATTAAGTGCTGACGGTGAAAGCAATCGCGTTCGAATGATTCAACGCCTAGCTGAAGCCTCTGGTGCACAAGGTATGTGTATTGGACAAGCTCTTGATATTGAAGCTGAAAACCGCTCTGTCACGCTAGAAGAGTTAGAAGAAGTTCACCGCAATAAAACGGGCGCGCTAATGAAGAGTGCGATTCGTTTAGGTGCTCTCGCTGCTGGTGAAAAAGCGTTTGAAGTGATGCCTCAATTAGACAAGTTCGCCGATGCCATTGGATTAGCATTCCAGGTTCAAGATGATATTTTAGATATCACTGGCGATACTGAAACTTTGGGTAAGCCACAGGGTTCTGACCAAGATTTGAACAAAAGCACCTACCCTTCTTTGTTAGGTTTAGAGGGCGCTCAAGAAAAAGCGCAAACTCTGCTACAGGAAGCGCTTCAAGCTTTGGCTGCAATCCCATACAATACCCAGTTACTCGAAGAGTTCGCCCGATACGTCATCGAGCGCAAGAACTAAGACAATAAGCGCGCATTACCTATGACTCTTGATATATCCAAGTACCCAACTCTTGCTTTGGCTGATAAGCCAGAGGACTTGCGTCTACTTCCAAAAGAGACGCTTACACAGCTTTGTGATGAATTACGCACCTATCTTCTAAACTCAGTGAGCCAGTCAAGTGGCCACTTAGCATCGGGCTTAGGTACGGTAGAGCTAACCGTTGCTCTGCACTACGTGTACAACACGCCTTTTGACCAGTTGGTTTGGGATGTTGGTCACCAAGCCTACCCGCACAAGATCCTTACAGGTCGTCGTGACCGCTTATCGACTATCCGTCAAAAAGATGGACTGCACCCATTCCCATGGCGTCAAGAGAGCGAATACGACACGCTTTCTGTTGGTCACTCTTCAACATCGATCAGCGCCGGACTTGGTATGGCGATCAGTGCGAAGAAAGAGGGCAAGAACCGTAAAGTCGTGAGTGTGATTGGTGATGGCGCGATTACCGCAGGTATGGCCTTCGAAGCGATGAACCACGCGGGTGATATTCACAATGACATGCTGGTTATCCTGAACGATAACGAGATGTCGATCTCTGAAAACGTCGGTGCGCTAAACAATCACCTAGCTCAAGTTCTTTCTGGCAGTCTTTACACGTCAATTCGTGAGGGCGGCAAGAAAGTGCTATCGGGCGTTCCGCCGATTAAAGAGCTCGTTCGTCGTACAGAAGAACATCTAAAAGGCATGGTTGTCCCTGGCACCATGTTTGAAGAGTTAGGCTTTAACTACATTGGTCCGGTTGACGGTCACGATGTGAATGAGCTGATTAAAACGCTGAAGAACATGAGAGACCTTAAAGGCCCTCAGTTCCTGCATATCATGACCAAGAAAGGCAAAGGCTACGAGCCTGCTGAGAAAGATCCAATTGGTTATCACGGCGTACCTAAATTCGATCCTGCACACTCAAGTCTGCCTAAGAGCACCAGCTCTAAACCAACTTTCTCTAAGATTTTTGGCGACTTCCTGTGTGATATGGCTGCGCAAGATCCTAAGCTGATGGCAATTACGCCAGCAATGCGTGAAGGTTCTGGCATGGTACGTTTCTCGAAAGAGTACCCAGAGCAATACTTCGATGTAGCGATTGCTGAGCAGCACGCAGTGACACTAGCAACGGGTATGGCGATTGCGGGTGATAAGCCGATTGTGGCTATCTACTCGACGTTCTTACAACGTGGCTACGATCAACTGATCCACGATGTCGCTATCATGGATCTACCGGTTATGTTCGCTATTGACCGTGCAGGTCTTGTTGGCGCCGATGGTCAAACACACCAAGGTGCGTTCGACTTAAGCTTTATGCGTTGTATTCCAAACATGGTGATCATGGCACCAAGCGACGAAAACGAATGTCGCCAAATGCTATACACTGGCCACCAGCACACAGGTCCAAGTGCCGTTCGTTACCCTCGTGGTAATGGTATGGGTACAGAGATTCAAAGTGAGTTTACTGCGCTAGAGATTGGTAAAGGTCGTATCGTTCGTGAAAGCAAAAAAGCAAAAGATGGCTCGAAAGTCGCTATCCTAAGCTTCGGTACTTTCCTTGAGAGTGCACTTCAAACCGCAGACGCTATCGATGCGACAGTGGCTGATATGCGCTTTGTGAAGCCACTCGATGAAGCTTTGATCAAACAACTTGCTGCAGACTACGATGTACTTGTTACTATCGAAGAAAACGCAATAGCAGGTGGTGCGGGCGCGAGTGTGATTGAATTCTTGATGCAAGAGAAACTACTGATGCCAGTATTGAATCTTGGCCTCCCAGACAAGTTTATTGCTCAAGGAACACAGGATGAGCTGCATGAAGAGCTTGGCTTAGATGCGAAAGGCATTGAGAAGTCGATCTCTGACTATCTTGCTAAATAGCCTTAACACGTAAGCTCTAAAGTCGTAAGCAATAAAAGCAAAAAAGGTTGGCCCTAGGGTCAACCTTTTTAGTATCCGAGACTTAGCTTAATGTGCTTGCAACTAAGCCTTAATCCTTTAGCTAACTTAAACTAACCAGCCCGCGAAATGTGCCACTGCGTACAAGGCAACAGCCGCCATAATACCTGCCACAATATCATCAATCATAATACCTAAGCCGCCGTGTACTCGTTTATCTAGCCAGCCAATAGGCCAAGGCTTCACCATATCGAAAAAGCGAAATAGGACAAAACCAGTGAATAACCATTTCCAGTCATCCGTAGGGATATTCAATAAAGGCACTAGACCCATGGTGATCCAAAAGCCCGCAAACTCATCCCATACGATAGAGCCATGGTCGTGTACACCCATATCATCAGATGTCACCTGGCAGATCTTGATACCGATAATACAACTAACAACCACTACTGCGACATAAGCAGGGAAAGGTAACTGAACCAGCAATAGATAAAAGGGGATCGACGCAAGCGTGCCCATTGTGCCTGGAATAATCGGCGATAAGCCACTGCCAAAACCCGTAGCCAATAAGTGCCAAGGATTTTTAAGAGAAATAAGAGAAAGTGGATTTGTCATCAATTAACCTTAAAGTGATCGTAACCAGTTAAGTTCCAGCTTAGTGGTTCACCATTATTGTGTAATTCAAAATATTCTACAGGTCTTATCTGGCCAATGCAGGTGACTTTTGTACCTGTGTGCGACAAAGCACTTTCCAATGAACCTTTATTCTCTTCCGGCACGGTAAAGCAGAGTTCGTACTCTTCACCACTGGTCAATGCATACTGCTGTGCAGAACCGGTATCAGAAGAGAATTGAAGTAATTCAGCGGAGATTGGTAACGCACTCACATCAATGCTTGCACCGACCTGAGAACGCTTAAGGATGTGTTTTAAATCGGCAATAACGCCATCAGAGATATCAATAGCCGATGAAGCTAGGTTCACGAGCGCCTGCCCCGCCAATACTCGTGGAGAGCTGATGTAGTGCCTCTCTTCTAGCTCAAGTGCATAAGGCTTAGCTTTGTTCTGTTCTGGGTCTAATATCACCTCTAGCCCAGCTTTGCTGTCACCTAAGTTACCCGTTACGTAAATCCAGTCCCCCACTTTCGCGCCATCTCTGCGTAGTGCTCGGCCTTCTGGCACAAAGCCCTGTACAGTCAGCGTTAAACTCAGCGGCCCTTTGGTCGTGTCACCACCAATAAGTTGAATACCAAAATAGTCTGCAAGTTTGAAGAAGGAATCACAGAAGGGAGCAAGCCATTCTTCATCGATTTCTGGCATGGTTAACGCAAATGAAACCCAGGCAGGCGTCGCACCCATCGCCGCAAGGTCGCTAATGTTCGAAGCCAACGCCTTGTGTGCTACCCATGCCGGATTCGCCTCTGTTAAGAAGTGAGTGCCCGCAACTAAAGTATCCGTGCTAATCGCTATCTGAACATTACTTGGCGCTTTGACCAAAGCACAGTCATCGCCAGCAGCCAGATGTACGTCTTTACGTTGTGGTTGTCGATTTACAAAATATTTTTCAATCAGGTTAAATTCGCCAGACATCACATGCCCTATCTTTAGTCTTCATACAAATCACCGTAATTATTGATATTACAGAAATTTAGTTACAAAAAAGGCCAGCATAAAAGCTGACCTTTAGATTCAATATACGAACGTCTTATTTCTTACGAACGTGCGGTGCAGCTTTATCAAGCACACCGTTAACAAACTTATGGCTGTCTTCTGCTGCGAATACTTTCGCAAGCTCGATAGCTTCATTGATAACCACTTTGTATGGTACATCTTCGCGACGAGTCATCTCGTACATAGCTAAACGTAGAAGCGCTAGTTCCATCAAATCCAAATCTTGCATAGGGCGAGATACGAATGGACGAAGCTTGCTATCAAGTTCCATGTGGCTAAGAGCAACACCAGTTAGTAGGTCGCGGAAGTATGCAACGTCTGTTTCTGGCATAGCTAGAGCAGGTTCTGCGGCATGATGCTCTTCTTCATCATACTTACCACCAGATAAGAACTGTTCTTCAACGGTAGCAATATTTTCTTTAGTAATTTGCCAAGAATAAATTGCTTGTAGAGCAAATTGACGTGCGTTACGACGTGCGGCTGGTTTCACACTGGCCCCCATTAGGAATCGATTTCAGAAAGAACGTTGATCATCTCAAGTGCGCTAAGTGCGGCTTCTGCACCCTTATTACCAGCCTTGGTTCCTGCGCGTTCAATAGCTTGATCGATCGTATCAACAGTAAGAACACCAAACGCTACTGGAAGAGAAAATTCCAGAGACACTTGTGCCAAACCTTTATTACATTCACTACAAACATAGTCAAAGTGAGGTGTACCGCCACGGATTACTGTACCAAGAGATACAATCGCATCGAACTTACCTGTTTTTGCAACGCGTTGCGCTACAAGTGGAAGTTCTACTGCACCAGGGCAACGAACAACAGTGATGTTGTCTTCGCTTACTTGTCCATGACGCTTTAAAGTATCGATTGCACCAGAAAGTAAACTTTCGTTAATAAAACTGTTGAAACGAGCAATAACGATAGCAATTTTTGCATTTGGCGCTGGGAAGCCACCCTCGATCACTTTCATAAGCCTTCCTTTAACTATTTTCATCAAGTGAGAATCGCCGGATTCTAGCACAAAACTGTGAGCAATATCTAATGCTAATTTAGAAGAACAGACACCGGAGATGTAAAGATGATAACGCAGCGCTGCTGCCAACCATATTGGAGCAGCAAGTAGCCAAACTTGTGTATTCGACACGTTTTGAATCGGGCTTGGCTACTTTGCTCTTTTATCGAAATTAACCTCTAAAAGAGCCACTGAAATCATCGGTAAATTATGTCGCTATAAACGGACAGACGTCATCTTACTCGCAAACGTATTCAACAACGTTAAGGCCAAAACCACCCAATGCGTGGTAACGCTTAGTGCTTGAAGACAACAAACGCATATCATGAACACCGAGGTCTTGTAGAATCTGAGAACCCACACCAACACGACGAGAAGTACCTTGTTTCTTAGCCATGGTTGGTTGCTCATTCTTATCTTGCGCTTCGAATGTCTTCACTTTGTGAATCAAAGAATCAGAAGACTCTTCGTTGCCCAGAATAACCAGCACACCGCCTTCATCGCCAATGCGCTTCATCGCTTTATCTAGCGACCAGCTACGCTCGGTACCGCGATCAGAATGAAGCAGATCGGTAAACGTATCATGCAGGTGAACACGCACCAAAGGAGCACCTTCGGTTAAGCTGCCTTTTTGCATTGCGTAGTGGATCTGGTTATCGATCGTGTCACGGTAAGTCACAAGCTCGAAATCACCAAACTCTGTTGGAAGATGGCATTGTGCTACACGTTCAATCGTCGTTTCTGTGTTGTTACGATATTCAATCAAGTCAGCAATGGTGCCTAGTTTGATATCGTGTTTTTCAGCGAAGACTTCAAGATCAGGGCGACGTGCCATGGTGCCATCGTCATTTAGGATCTCAACGATAACAGATGCTGGCTCACAGCCTGCTAGACGAGCTAAATCGCAACCTGCTTCAGTGTGGCCTGCGCGCGTTAGAACACCACCTTCTTGAGCAGTCAGAGGGAAGATATGGCCAGGTTGAACTAAGTCAGCCGCTTTTGCGTCTTTTGCCACAGCAGCTTGAACGGTAACAGCGCGGTCTGATGCAGAAATACCGGTTGTTACGCCCTCTGCCGCTTCAATCGAAACCGTAAAGTTAGTCGTGTATTGAGCGTTGTTGTCTTGGACCATAGGCGCTAAACCCATGCGGTTTGAACGCTCTTTGGTCAGTGTTAAACAGATTAAGCCACGGCCATACATCGCCATGAAGTTAATCGCTTCTGGCGTAACATGTTCAGCTGCCATGATCAGATCGCCTTCATTTTCGCGATCTTCATCATCCATCAGGATAACCATTTTCCCTAGGCGAATGTCTTCAATAATTTCTTGAGGAGTACTAATTGGCATTGTTCTATATCCTTTGAAATGGTTCTGCTTCCTAGAACCGACACTATTTAAACCTGATGATATTGCTGCGCTTTTACAAAGTACTCTTTAGCAAGCTTTGTACAAACGGTTAAGCAAAACCATTCTGCTGTAAGAATTCCATCGTCAGTCGAGATTCAGGCTCAGACTCTTGCTGCTGGCCTTGCAGTAAACGCTCCATATAGCGCGCTAATACATCGACTTCTAGATTCACTTTGCGACCAACATTGAATTGATCTATGGTCGTTTCTGAAGAGGTATGAGGAACGATAGTCAGCTTAAAGGCATTCTTGCGTAAATCATTCACCGTCAAGCTAATACCATCAACGGTGACTGAACCTTTTTGAGCTACGTACTTTGAGATCTCTGCTGGCATTTCAACCCAGAACTCAATCGCACGACCGACTTGGTTACGCTCAACAATCTCACCCACGCCATCAACGTGACCCGACACGATATGACCACCGAAACGCGTGGTCGGTAACATTGCTTTTTCTAGGTTTACCTTGTCGCCAGCTTGGTAATCGACAAAACCCGTTTTTTTCAGGGTCTCAAGCGAAAGGTCTGCACTGTAGCTGTGATCGTTATACTCAACAACCGTCAAACAAACACCATTGGTCGCGATACTGTCGCCTAACTTAACGTCAGCCATATCAAGATTACCAACATTAACCGTTACGGTGATGTCTTCTCCGCGGGGAGTGATTGCACTCAATGTACCTACGGCTTCTACAATTCCTGTAAACATTTTAAAACTCTTTTTGTTGTCAACGACATGTATTTGGTTAGCAGAACTATTTCCACTATGGTTTCGTTATTATTTGTTTCGCGATAATAGGTTTCGCGACGATGCGAATATCCACACCAACCTGTCGAACATCTTTAATTTCTAGGTCAATCACATCAGACATTGAAGTGAGTCCTAATGCGCCCATCAAACCTCGTCCGTCACTGCCCATTAGTTTAGGTGCTAAATAAAGGATTAGCTCATCCACTAGCTGCGCTTCAATCAAGCTTTTTGCCAAGGTAGCGCCCGCTTCGACCCAAATATGATCAATATGGTTCGCTGGCAATTGACGCATTAGATCGTGTAAATCGAGCTGACCTGCATCTGTGGTTTCGACTTCAATATCAGCAGAGGTTTCAGCGACTCTCAATACCGATGTTGGAGTTTGGAATAACTTGAGCTCAGGATACAGTTGATTTTGGCGATCAAGAATTACGCGAATTGGCTGACGCAACTCGTCTTCAACGTAATTTGTTTTGGTACTGCTTGGCAACTCTGCCCAACGAACATTCAGCGACGCGTTGTCTTCAATCACCGTTTGGCTGGTTGATAGCACCGCGCCTGATTTTGCTCGAAAGTTCTGAACATCACGACGCGCTTCTGGCGATGTGATCCATTGGCTTTGACCATTTTCCAATGCCGTTTGTCCATCAAGGCTAGCGGCCATCTTTAACTGAACAAATGGCATGCCCGTTTGCATACGCTTAATAAATGCAGGATTTAAATCGAGAGCATCTTGCTCTAACAAGCCGATTTCAACCTCAATACCTGCGTCGCGTAGCATCTTGATACCACGGCCTGCGACTTTAGGGTTTGGGTCCTGCATGGCACAAATCACTTTTGAAACTTGAGCCTTAATCAAACCTTCAGCACAAGGCGGCGTTCTACCGTAATGAGAACAAGGTTCAAGTGTGACATAAGCGATCGCACCTTTTGCCTTATCACCCGCCATTCTCATAGCGTGTACTTCGGCATGAGCTTCGCCAGCTTTGGCATGGAAACCTTCGCCAACGATCTGGCCATCGGTTTGCACGATGACACAACCCACATTCGGGTTTGGTGCAGTAGTGTAAATGCCGCGTTTGGCTAACTGAATAGCACGCGACATCATTTGAAAATCTAGGGGAGTAAAGTTTGACATGATTGAGGAGTTAATCCTCTAATTTAGCGATTTCTTCGCCAAACTCTCGGATGTCTTCAAAGCTGCGGTAAACAGAGGCAAAACGAATGTACGCCACTTTGTCCAATTCTTTCAATTGGCCCATCACAAGGTTACCAATCATCTCGCTTGGTACTTCACGCTCACCAGTCGCACGGAGTTGTGACTTAATCGTGCTGATCGCAAGTTCAATCGCATCAGCACTCACTGGGCGTTTTTCTAGGGCGCGCTGCACACCACCGACCATTTTATCTTCATTAAATGGTTCGCGGTTTCCATTCGACTTTATGACTTTAGGCATCACAAGTTCTGCCGATTCGAAAGTCGTAAAACGTTCACTACATGCAAGGCATTGACGGCGACGACGAACCTGATGGCCATCGGCTACCAGTCTTGAATCGATTACTTTAGTGTCGTTCTCTGAACAAAAAGGACAATGCATATCACCTCCAAATAATTGAATATCAGTGTAACGGAATTGCCAAACGTTAGGAAAGAAAAAGGGCCAATTAAGGCCCTTTTGTGTGGTAATTCATTGATTATTGCTACTCGAGCGCCATTTCAAAAATGAGCTGAGGAGTAAAATTAACGACCAGCGTTAACCGCGAACTAAATAGTTCGCTTTACCTACCCACTTGTAGCTTGTCAGCTCTTCTAAGCCCATTGGGCCGCGAGCATGCAGCTTTTGAGTAGACACAGCAACTTCAGCGCCTAAACCAAACTGTGCGCCATCTGTAAAACGTGTTGATGCATTCACATAGACTGCAGCTGAACCGACTGAATTAATAAAGCGCTCTGAGCTCTCTAGACTGTTAGTCATAATCGCATCTGAGTGACTCGCGTTGTGTACGCGCATGTGGTCAATCGCTTCTGCAACGTCAGCAACCACTTTCACGCCTAGCGTGTAGCTTAGCCATTCTGTGTCAAAGTCGCCTTCAACCGCATCACGTTGGTCTTCAAAACCAGTAAGCAATAATTTAGCACTCGCGTCAGCAACCAAGGTTACTTTGCCTGCTAAACGCTGTGTTAGCTTAGCAAGGAAAGCCTCAGCAACCGCTTCATGCACTAGCAGCGTATCCAATGAATTACACGCTGATGGACGTTGAACTTTCGAGTTTTCAACCACATCAACAGACTTCTCAAGATCAGCGCTCTCATCAACAAAGATATGGCTGATACCGAAACCACCGATGATAACTGGAATAGTACTGTTCTCTTTACACATCTTGTGCAGACCAGCACCACCACGAGGAATGATCATATCCACGTAGTCATCCAGTTTAAGCAGTTGAGAGACAAGCTCACGATCGGGTTTCTCGATATACTGAACAGAAGCCGCAGGAAGTTCCGCTTTTTCTAATGCAGACTGGATTACTTTAACCAGCTCCATGTTTGAGAAGAATGTCTCTTTGCCGCCACGTAGGATGCTTGCGTTACCAGTTTTGAGACACAGTGCTGCAATATCGATAGTTACGTTTGGACGCGCTTCGTAGATAACACCAACCACACCAAGTGGTACGCGGCGGCGAGAGAGTGACATACCGTTTTCAAGTACCTTACTGTCAATTTCGCTGCCAACTGGGTCATTCAGGCTAATCACGTTACGCACATCGTTAGCGATACCGGTTAAGCGTTCTTCGTTCAGCAATAGACGATCAAGCAGTGCATCAGTCAGACCCGCTTCACGGCCAAGTTCGATATCTTTCGCGTTTGCTTCTAAAATCGTGGCTGCGTTTGCTTCTAGCTCATCAGCGATAATCGCCAATGCTTTATTCTTTTGCGCCGTTGATGCGGTCGCTAGGTGGAAAGCAGCGTCTTTTGCTGCAATACCCATGTTAGTTAAATCCACGTTTAACTCTCCCTAAATTCTGTCTGTCTTTGGATGCAAAAAGGTGATTCGCCTTCTCATCACGAGCTATTCTTGGATTACAACAAGGTCGTCACGGTGAATGACTTCCGACCCGTAATCGTATCCAAGAATATCGCCAATATCTTTACTGTGCTTGCCTGCAATTTTTGCTAGGTCTTGGCTTGAATAGCTAGCAATACCACGCGCAATTACTTTACCTTTGCTGTCTGTAACTTGGGTGACTTCACCACGAGAGAATTCGCCTTTAACTCGAACAACCCCTTTCGCCAACAAGCTGCTGCCTTTAGTGTTGACTGCGTTTACTGCGCCGTCGTCGACCACAATGTCACCAGCTGAAGCAGGGCCCGCTAGAATCCAGCGTTTACGGTTTTCAAGCGCTTCCGCTAAAGGTAAGAAACGTGTGCCTTGTGGGTTGTCACTCAGTGAGTCAAACACCACATTTTCAGCACTGCCCGCAGCAATAATTACTTCGATGCCAGCGCGGCGAGCAATATCAGCCGCCTGCAGTTTTGTCGCCATGCCGCCAGTACCTAACGTAGTACCACTGCCGCCTGCGATCTTGCGCAGTGTGTCATCAATAGTTTTCACTTCTTTGATGAGCTCAGCATTTGGGTCTTTACGAGGGTCAGCCGTAAACAGGCCTTTTTGGTCCGTTAATAGCAAAAGCTTATCAGCACCGCACAAAATACCCACTAAGGCCGACAAGTTATCATTGTCGCCCACTTTAATTTCGTTGGTTGCTACTGCGTCGTTTTCGTTTACTACCGGAATAATGTCGTGCTCAACAAGCGCATTGATCGTGTCACGTGCATTAAGAAAACGCTCGCGATCATCGAGATCAGCACGAGTCAGTAGCATCTGGCCAATCTTAAGGCCATAGATAGCAAACAAAGACTCCCAAACTTGAATCAACTGACTTTGCCCAACTGCCGCAAGCAATTGTTTGCTTGCCATCGAGTTGGGAAGTGCGGGGTAACCAAGGTGCTCACGTCCGGCTGCAATTGCGCCAGACGAAACCATAACCACAGAGTGGCCTTGTTTTTTTAATTCAGCACATTGACGAACCAGCTCAACCATATGAGCGCGGTCTAATGCCAATGTTCCACCAGTTAAGACACTGGTACCCAGTTTAACAACGACAGTTTTACTCTGTGTTGTTGTCCCGCTTTGATGATTTGTTGTCATGAAGTCTTTTATGAATAAAACAAATAAGAGGTGATGTTTTAGCAATCAAAAGGGGAATTCACAAGCAGAAAAGGTGCGAAATCGCACCTTTTTGCTTTATATAGAAGAGTAACCTTTAAAATCAGACGAATTCGACAGACTCTTCGTCTAACTGAACGCCGATTTCAAATTTCTTTTGAAGTTCATCAACCAGCTTTTGGTGAAAGGCTTCTTGAGTTCGAGAGACCTCAGCGATCGCCTTTTTAGGTAATGGCAAAGGATCCCAGTTACCATCGATGTTGTATTTACCCGTGTTGTACTTCGCCGAAAATCCTTCTTCCGACTTATCCAACTCCAACCACCAGCCCCAAAACTCACGTTCTTCTGGCGATTTTTTATCGTTCACACACACAGACAAGCAATCAAAAATATAGTGGCCTTCTTCTGATTGCGGCTCCCTTAAGTAAGGGCCTATAGCCTTTAAAACATTTAACAAGCGATAATGCGTAGGTTGTTGTGTCACTTCTGACATATTGAATCTCCATTTCAATGTTAAGAATGACGTTACTCAGAATGTTATACGTAGAAACTACGCAATTGGATTTTATAAATTATTTCTGAGTATCAGGTACTTACTTTGTACACTTTTCATGCTTAACTAATTTAGGAGAAATGTCATCTAAATAATTCATCCTCAAGCCACTTTATCGCCAATTCGAGGGATTGCTCATAACCTTGTGTAATTGATTTAGCTTTGATTTTCTTCGCTTTACCGTAATCACTGTAAATAGCAACAAGTTGGTTATCCATTGGAGGAGATACTGGGTCGCCCTCTAACGCTAATGCCAAGATAGGCACACTGGTTTTACTGTTTGACAGCAAACCTTGTACCTTGAGTGACCACGCCATCAATTGCCCAGAAAGACTATTGATATCAACGGCCCCTTTACCAAGACGTGAAGCCAAAACATCTAAATGCATTTTAGGCATCTGTTTCAGTTTGTCGGCATGAACAAAGATATCGTGAATTGGCGCGCCTAAAGAGATACACGCTTTAAGCTTATGCTGCTCAAGGAAAGATAATCTCACCATCGCATTGCCACCAAAGCGGAAGCCAAACAAGCCAACCTTGTGGTGATCGACCCACGGGATATTAGGCAGTTCATTCAAGACAGCTTGGTGAAGACAAGATGAGTCTTCTGTTAACGGCCAATGTGCACTGTGCCCTATCGATGGCATGTCTACCGTTAGCATTGCAATGTTCTTTGGTGCTAAGTAATCCCTAAACAAACGCCACATATCGGTTTGCAAGCTATCTAGACCAGCGCTGACAATCACAACCGGTTGTGGTTTGTCTGTTTTGGTAAGATGCAAGTTCGCTTTGATCTTCTTGTTTTGGTATGGAATATCAATCTGTTTGACGATCAACTTCGTATGCTTAATTGCTTCAGAATAAGCTGCGTTGGCCAACACTTGAGCCTGAGCCGCCAAATTGTCGTTCTTGAGATGTGGGTAGCCAGCAATGCTGAAGCACAACGATGCTGAAAACAGCTCTTCAGCCATTTCTTCACCCTTCTTCTCGTTCGAGCGATTTTGATGCTGCATACCCAGTTTGGTCCATTCGTATGCCCAGTTACCACTTCGGTAACCCATGACCGTATCAAGCCACTCATCGGTTGTACGAGAGTTATCTGATGACGCGATGCGAGCCAATACCGCTTCTTGCTCAATGGGGTTAACGCCTTGCCATACCCACTGAAGACGTCTTAGGTTTCGGTACCATGATGAGTTTTGCTGTTCACGCTTCTCATCCAATAGCGCTTCAGAGCTTGGCATGTATTGTGTCAGCATTGAGGTCTCTTTAGCCTGCTTGTGCTTTACAAACAAGGTTTCCGAAAGGTTCGAGCTCGTTTCTTCTGATTCAGACATTGGGATACTTAATAAGAAATGGTTGTTACTAATCATATAAAAAAAAATGACCCTATAAAGGGTCATTTCTCAAAAAACTAAGTTTACGCTTATTTTGACTTGCGATTTACCGGCTCAACGTAGCTTAGGCTAGTATCCCAAGGTTGCTCAATCCATGTGTCTTGAGCGATATCAACGATGTACTCATCTAGCAAGTCAGCACCAGATGGCTTTGCACACACAGCGATCAGTTTCGCTTTCGGGTACATTTCACGAAGCTTGCGTGCAGTGTCACCACTATCAACAAGATCTTCAACGATTAGGAAGCCTTCGCCGTCACCTTCAGGTGCTTTAACGACTGTCATATCACGTTGGTGATCGTGGTCGTAGCTAGAAATACAAATCGTATCTACGTGACGAATACCTAGCTCACGAGCCAAGATTGCACCAGGAACCAAACCACCACGGCTCACTGCCCAGATGCCTTTCCACTGCTCTGCTGGCATTTGCTTTTCAGCAAGTTGACGACAGTAAGTCTGCATGTTGTCCCAAGTGATAACGAATTTGTTGCTCATAGTATAAAACCTAATAATTTTGTCATGTTATTAGAGGCTACTTCAAACATAGCCTCTTCAGCGATTAAGCAGAAATCTAGACGATTAAGCGAAAGTATATTTAAGAATAAAGATAGCCGACATTACCCACACAGCAGGTGAAACGTCGCGACCTTTACCACTTAGCAGCTTAATTGCAGCGTAAGCGATGAAGCCTAGTGAGATACCCTCAGCGATAGAGTATGTCAACGGCATAAGCAGACATGTTACCACGACTGGGGCTGCTTCCGTAAGATCACGCCAATCAATACCAACTAGGCCAGACATCATCAAAATTGCTACATAGAACAACGCACCAGATGTTGCGTAGGCTGGAATCATACCGGCAAGCGGTGAGAAGAAAAGAGCCAGTAGGAACAAGATACCAACAACAACCGCTGTTAGACCAGTACGACCGCCCTCTGCTACACCCGCAACACTCTCAACGTAAGAGGTTGTGTTTGATGTACCTAACAATGCACCAATAGATGTTGCTGTAGAGTCAGCAAGCAGTGCTTTGTTTAAGCGCGGCAATTTGCCGTCTTCTTTGATTAGGTTTGCTTTCGTTGCAACACCAACCAGAGTGCCCGCTGTATCGAATAAATCGACGAACAAGAAAGCGAATACTACTGAAATCATACCTATTTCAAATACAGCAGAGAAATCAAGCTGCATGAATGTCGGTGCAAGACTTGGTGGTGTCGACATGATGCCGCCGTATTGAACGTCACCAATAGCAATACCAACAGCTGTGATAGCTAGAATAGCAATCATCACTGCACCTTTTACACCACGGTGAACAAGAGCAATCGTAAGGAAGAAACCAAGCGCACCTAGGATAGGAGCAATCGCGGTAATGTCGCCCAGTGAAACTTTCGTTGCTGGGTTAGAAACAACGATGCCTGCATTGCTAAGAGCAATAAACGCTAGGAAAAGACCGATACCTGCAGAGATACCAACACGCAGAGACATTGGGATCGAGTTGATAATCCATTCACGGATCTTAAAGATGCTTAAGAAGATGAAGATCACGCCCGATACGAAAACCGCTGCCAGAGCAACTTGCCACGTATAACCCATCCCCATTACAACAGCGTAGGTAAAGAATGCATTCAAACCCATGCCTGGAGCTTGAGCAATTGGGTAGTTAGCAACAAAGCCCATGATGAAACAGCCAATAGCAGCTGCTAAACAGGTTGCTACAAATACAGCGCCATGGTCCATACCAGCATCAGCTAGAATCATTGGGTTTACAAAAATGATGTAAGCCATTGTTAGGAAGGTTGTTAGACCTGCGATGATTTCAGTGCGCACATTGGTGCCATTTTCACTGAGTTTGAATAGCTTTTCGAACATTATCGAATCCTATAAGGGTAAAAAGTAAACGGTTGCGTAATCGATTGGCTGTGGATTATAAAGTTATCAAATAACAAATTCCAGATAGAATTAAGGCTCTAATCGATCTTTATCAGAATGCAGTATGAAACAGAGCGATTAAAAATGAAGACTGAAAGATAAAGTAACCATTAAAAACAATAAGATAAGTAAGATAAATACGATGAAAGTACTTGGCCATTTTTTAAACCATCAGTTATTTTCATTGAGAATCTAGCTAATAAATTCCGAATTCAAACCCACAATAGTTATGTATTTTTCAACAGGATCAGTAATAAGGCGCAAATTGATATTTCGGCGTTTAAAAAACAACCACGCAGAACAGCAGGAAAAGTGATAAGCGAAAGCGGTTTGGAAAAGTAGCAGGCAAAAAAAACGCCACTCAAAACTGAGTGGCGGTAGAATCTGTCAACCAAAAGGGCTGTAAAATAATTCCAATATATAGGGGTGAACAAAACTGTTCGAGTTACATGCTTGTGGTATTAGTAACCAAAGCTTGTAGGGTATGCAAAGTTGCTAGTGTAAACAGAGCTGTTAATCCAGAACATTGCAGATGGTAAACCTTTCATAACTATCACCTTAATAAATCAATAAAAAACGAATTTGATTTCTCGGTTCCTTGGAGGCGATAAAACGGACTCATCCTTTGAGCATTTACTCTTCACTTCAGAAGTTGGTTATTAATATACCCTAAAGAAAAAAGATTACAAGTATTTTTTGCTATACGTCACACTTTTGGCTATTTACGGTTGTTTTGCAAACTCATTTTTGTAATTAAATTACAAAATAGAATTAAACAAACGTTTGCCTGTACCGTTTATAAGCATCAACGCGCTTATTTATGATCAGATAGACAAGATCGCTTTCAAAATTTGAGCTATTTGAGGTTTAGAACCGCTACTCGTCAAAACGCTCAAGTGGTATGCTGTTGCCATCAAAACAGACCCATATTTTAGATTTTTGTTCTAGTTTTTTGCCATTACAAAACCTAAATATATGGTTATCAAATAAAAAGGAGTCATCCGTGTCTGAATTCCATTCTGAGATCAGTAAATTGTCCCCTGCCCCTATTTGGCAGTTTTTCGATAAAATTTGTTCAATCCCGCACCCTTCGAAACATGAAGAAGAACTTGCTCAATACATTATTGCTTGGGCAACAGAGCAAGGCCTAGATGTACGTCGTGACCCAACGGGTAACGTATTCATCAAAAAGCCTGCAACGGCGGGTATGGAAAACAAAAAAGGTGTCGTGCTGCAAGCTCACATCGATATGGTTCCACAAAAGAACGAAGACACAGTTCATGACTTCGCTAAAGATCCAATCCAACCATACATTGATGGTGAGTGGGTTACAGCGAAAGGCACAACGCTTGGCGCTGATAACGGCATGGGCATGGCTTCGTGCCTAGCGGTTCTTGCTTCAAACGAAATCCAACACGGCCCTATCGAAGTTCTACTAACAGTAGATGAAGAAGCAGGTATGACTGGTGCTTTCGGTCTTGAAGCGGGTTGGTTAGAAGGCGATATCCTTCTTAACACCGATTCAGAGCAAGAAGGCGAAGTGTACATGGGTTGTGCTGGCGGTATCGACGGCGCAATGACATTTGAAATTGCTCGTAACGCGATTCCAGCTGACTTCGTAACACGTAAGCTAACGCTAAAAGGCCTAAAAGGCGGTCACTCTGGTTGTGACATCCACACAGGTCGTGCAAACGCAAACAAACTGCTTGCTCGCTTCCTAGCGGGTCACGCAAAAGAGCTAGACCTTCGCATCGTCGAATTCAAAGGTGGTAGCCTTCGTAACGCGATCCCTCGTGAAGGTTTCGTAACGGTTGCTGTTCCTGCGGCAAACCAAGAAAAACTGGCTTCACTATACAACTACTACACTGAGCTGCTTTCAACAGAGCTAGGTAAAGTAGAAGACAGCATCGTGACTTTCAATGAAGAAGCTTCTGTAGAAATGGGCGCACTTGCGTCAGCAGACCAAGCTCGCTTTATCGCGGCACTTAACGCATGTCCAAACGGCGTGATTCGTATGAGTGACGAGATTGAAGGTGTTGTTGAAACGTCTCTAAACGTAGGTGTTATCACAACAGAAGAGAACTCAATCACAGTGCTTTGCCTGATCCGTTCTCTTATCGATTCAGGTCGTAGCCAAGTAGAAAACATGCTTCACTCTGTTGCTGAACTAGCAGGCGCTAACATCGCATTCTCTGGTGCTTACCCAGGTTGGAAGCCAGATGCAGATTCAGAAATCATGCACATCTTCCGCGACATGTACGAAGGTATCTACGGTCACAAACCAAACATCATGGTTATCCACGCTGGTCTTGAGTGTGGTCTATTCAAAGAACCTTACCCGAACATGGATATGGTTTCTTTCGGCCCAACCATCAAGTTCCCTCACTCTCCTGATGAGAAAGTGAAGATCGATACGGTTGAGCTATTCTGGAATCAAATGGTTGCACTGCTTGCAGCTATCCCAGAAAAAGCATAATTCGATAAACTATGTATGTTCAATAAATGGTGTTTCCAATAAATAGGGCTCTTCACTAAATAGCACTTTTCAGTAAACACCGTTTATAGACACAAAATAAAACAGGTACTCAATGAGTACCTGTTTTTGTATCCAATCTTTGTAGCTATGTACTTGTGACTAAATAAACAATTAAGCGCGTGAAGCCGCGTAGCTTTCTAACTCATCAATTGAAGTTTGTGCTACTACTTCGCCGTCGATGAAATATGTCACCATCTCACCATCACGAACTCCGATCAATGTCGCACGCTCACCAGACTGGTAAGTGATGTCCATTTGGATCGTGTTTTCGTCGATCTGCTGCATTTGACCTTTCTCAATCATATCAGCACTCGTAATCGGACCCATTGGTGCTTCAGTCAGTGACTTATCAAGCTGATTGTTGATATCAAGGTAAGTATCAATCTTAGTATCAAATATATGCGGTGCACCTGTTAGTGGGTTGCTGCCCGTCCAGAACTCTAGTGAGTTGAATACCAAGTAATCAGCTGCAACTGTTAGACCGTAAGCCGGTGCAAGCAATATGTTCAAACCACCACGAGCGTAACGGTTATCAACGGCTTTAAGGTTGAACTTCATTAGGTAACCCGTTACTGCATTGCTACCAACACAGCCAGATAAAGCAACAGATACCACCGCTAGTGCTACAACTTTTGAAATTGTTTTTTTCATTTTCATCTCGATATTTGAATTTGGCCGCCAAAAAATGGCGGTGGATAATAGCAACCAACCAAATGACAAATATCAGTGTACTGTCAGAAAAACCACAATTTGAAACACCCTATAATGAGTCAAATTAAAACTGGAAGCTTATTTATAGACAGCTCCATAGAAAACTTTTGTCGTCACCGTAAACCGATTGATTCGTACTAAAAATCAACGATTGGTACATTCCGTGTTAACGAATTATCACCATGTTGAGAACAATCTAAATGGCAAGACTAAAACCTAATCAACCATTCGAATTACTTGGTTATACTGTTCAGCCAGGACAACGAATGGAGATTGAACTGCAAGCGGCTCAGCTTTACACGCACTCTCCACTTTCGATCCCGATTGAAATTATTCACGGTCGCCAAGCAGGCCCAACACTGATGGTAAATGCGGCTATCCACGGCGATGAGCTAAACGGTGTTGAGATTGCACGACAACTGACCAATGCGATTGATCCAAAGAAACTGAAAGGTACCTTGATTGTTGTGCCTATCGTTAACGTGTTTGGCTTTATCCATAAATCTCGTTACCTACCAGACCGTCGTGACCTAAACCGTTGCTTCCCTGGCAGTGAGAAAGGATCGCTAACATCACGCATCGCTTACACTTTCTTTGAGAATGTGGCGAAGCACTGTGATTTTATTTTGGATCTACACACAGGTGCGATTCACCGTACTAACTTGCCACAGATCCGTGCAAACCTGTCGAACCCAGAAACATTGCGCATCGCAAAAGCGTTCGCAACACCAGTGATCATTGACTCACCACTGCGTGACGGATCACTTCGTAGCGAAGCGGAAAAATTGGGTATCCCTGTATTAACTTACGAAGGTGGTGAAGCGTTGCGTTTTGATCACCTAGCGATTCGTGCGGGTTACCTTGGCGTGCATCAAGTGATGAAAGAAATCGGCATGCTGCGCCCAAACCGTAAAAAGTTGCCAGAGCCAGTGTTGAGCAAATCCACCAGCTGGATCCGCGCTGAGTCAGACGGTATTTTGCGTAACATGGTGAGACTTGGCGAACAAGTTGAAGCAGGACAAACCCTAGCTTACATAAGCTCTCCGTTAGGTCACCAAGAAGGCCAAGTGATCACAACCAAAGGCGGTATCGTGATTGGCCAACAAACTCTACCGTTGGTGAACGAAGGTGACGCAGTATTTCACATTGCTTACTTCAAACAAGATGACGATGAAGTGGGACAATCAGTTGATAGCTATATTGAAGAAGTAGCGGAAGATGATTGGCTAACGGCGCTTAACAACTAATCAATGACATGTAGTCACTAGCAAGAAGTGGCTACATTTTCGAAAATAAACTCCACAAACTAAAAAGCCCCAATACACTTTTGACTAGAAAGAAAAAAGTTATATTGGGGCTTTTTTTACTTGTCCCTTATCTTAAAATTAAGGAACCTGTAAATTAATTAAGAGCTGGATTACTCAGCGTCTTCTTGCTCTTCTTCACGAGCTTTTGCGCGTGCTTCACGTGCTTGCTCAGCTTTAAGCTCTTTAGTATGACGTAGTTCGTCACGCTCTTTACGCTGCTCTGATTTACGCTCGTTACGTTCAGCTTGGTTTGCGATGAAAGATGCTAGCTCTTTCTCTGCCCACTCTTGTGCTAGAGCTTCAGTTTCAAAACCAGACTCACGCTTAGATACTGTTGTGCTGCGAGACGTTACTTGACGAGTAATCTCTGCACACCAACCGTTGCGTTTTTCTGTAAGGCGGATATCAAATTTTTTGTTCTTAGACATGTTCTATTTTTTCCTAAGGGAGATCATTAAGGGATCGGTCAACTTTGATAACTCCATCTAAGTGAGCATCTTTTAACACCATCCCTTGGTAAGCGCGGTATTAGAGCACAAATCAATGAATATTGCTGCAAATATTTGCAGCGGATCACACTCCAGTGCTGTAAATCGTGTGTGCCGGATTTCAATGGGTTCGTAACTCTCCGATTCACCATCAACTTCTATGCTATTTTATCGACAACAATGAAATGAACGGTTCTCAAACAGAGACAAATTAAAGCGATAACTAGCTGCGATCAAAAAGGGAAGCTCAGTGCTTCCCTTTAAAAATGTGTTAGAAAATCAATACGCTTACCCCGGATGACCATCCACTCTTGGTGTTAACAGCATCATGCCAAACTTCCAGATAAACAGACCAAACGCCAACGTCCATAAACCCGCGCTGATGTTGACCATCTCAAATAAGTAAGCAGGGAAGAAAGTGACACCTAAACTACGAACTAATGCCGCGATAAAGATAGCCGAGAACGCCAGCGCCATACTTGGCCCTTTATAGATAGCACGGCCTGTGTGTCCCATGGTGACACGTGTGATCATCGCAAGAATGAGCCCGCTCAAACCGCCAATCGCAAACAGGTGCAGCATGTTATGGCTTGCAAATGGGTTATCTAACAAGCCTCTTAGCAACAAGCTCAAAGGAATACACAAATAAGCCGCATGCAGTGACCACACCAAAGGCTCAGACAACGTTGTCCAAGGCTTCCAACGAACAAAACGCACCAACTGAATCACACCTGCAAACACCATCAACTCATTGCCCACTTGAGCAAAGGTCAACGGGAAGAAGCTCAGCACAAACAATCCAACCAAAGGCAGGTTCGCTAGCCATTCCAACCAAACCAGTGGTTGTGCTTTTTCAAAGTCAAAACGACGGGCCGTGAAGAACGGGATAACTCGTCCACCCATTACGGATAATAGCAAGGTAAACCACCATAACATTGCGTGCCATACTGCAGACGATGGGAATGGAGGCATGCCTTTAATCGTCGCGTAACTAGCAAAGTTGGCGACGATAGCCAATATAAACAGCGGCACAAAAAACAAGTTCTTCCAGCCTTTCGATTTCACGACACGGAAACCAATCTCGTAAGCGGCAAAGATCAAGAACAACGCTTCAACCGATGAGATTAACCACAATGGCGCCGGTGTCCAAAATAGAATACGAGGTGCGAGCCACAAACCAACGAGCGCTGCTAATCGATAATGTTTAGTTCCGTTGACTCCCGTCCACGTTTGCACCGCAGTCAGAACAAAACCAACCACAATCGCCATAGAAAAACCAAACAGCATTTCATGTACATGCCACCAAAGCGCGGGGACTTTTAACACTTCAGGCTGACCATTTTGGAACATGACAACCCAAGCGACGATAGCAATCACGGCATAGAGACTGCCAAGAAAGAAGAAAGGTCTAAAACCTAAACGAAGATAAGCTGGAATCGCATCTTCTACGCTTTTATCTGTGATATTTAACAAACTCATTCCTCATTTCAGATAACAAGCCAAGTGTGGCTTATATTGAATTGCTACCAATAGCCAAATTCAAGGTGCAGTAATCATCACCGCAATATTGCCTAACACAAAGCATGAAACGCGCCAAAGATATAAAACCAATAAAAACAAGCAACAAGGTGTATTTAGAGAACAAAAAAGTGTCAATTAAACACACCACAAAAAGTCATTTAGACTCGAATATGTGTAAAATAAAAACTACTGACATTTGATGAAGCCAAACATATAGTAAGACTAGTCTCAAATACAAAAGAACAGACAGGGAACGCGATGTATATTTTTGGTTATGGTAGCTTGATCAACTCCTCTTCTCGTCAACTCACAGGTCAAACAGGACAAGCTATTCCTGCGATAGTGCACGGCCTAGTGCGTCACTGGAGTAAAATCGACGACAGCTATGTTTTGTCACCGTTGATCGTCAATCTTGGTGAGGGACAAGTGAATGGTGTTTTGCTTGAGGTCGATGATGTTGCGTTGGCTGAATTTGATCGTCGTGAACGCGGTTATCACCGAATCGAATTGAAAGCCGATCAGATAGAGAGCCAAACTGACTTTATAACGGATCAATCGATCTGGGTATACATCAAAGACGAGATTGAAGCGCCTTGTGAAAACAGCCCTATCGTTCAAACCTATGTTGATACTGTCATGGCAGGATGTTTAGAGGTGTCTGAAAGCTTTGCTGCGCACTTTGTGGAACATACACAAGGTTGGCACCATCCATTAGAAAATGATCGCCACCAGCCGAAATACGGCAACCTTGCTGGGGTTTCTGATCACCACCACAGTGTGATTGATGGCTTGATACTGACCGTTCGTAGCTAGTTGATACTCATAATTTGTCGGTCTACATAGCTCGTTGCTCTTAGTCAGTTAACTCGACCGTTAACTGTTCTAAATCGGGGTTAAACAACTCAAACCTGTAAACACCTAAGAGATTAGAGCTAACTTAGAACAAAAGAAAAAGCGCTAGGGGGAGCTAGCGCTTTTAAGACCAACTAAGTCCGTTTAGCCTGGTAGTTTTTTCAGCTATATCATTAGGATATAATCAATTTTTTTACTTAGGTAAATCAAAAAGCCTATTCTTTACGACTGCTTTTAGTCGTAAATTAAGTATAGTCGGGTTCTTATAATAATCCGGATTTTTCTAAAAATAATTCGCATAAAATTGATGACCGAACAACTGCTGCAACTATGCAGCAACCACAGATGAAACGGCTTGTGTAAAAAGCTTTCTAAGTAGCTTATTTTTATCATCTAAATGCTTAGCCTTGCGATAGATGAGCTGTATATCAAAATCAGGCACATCGATAGGTGGCTCCACTGCTACCACGGTATCTTGGTCTTGAGTATCATTGCGTGCCACCAGTTTGGGGACGATACACAATAACTCCCTACCTCTTATCAAACGTTTTACTGTTAAAAAATTACTTGAAGATATAGCGACTTTTCGACTGAAACCTAGCTCAGCCAATCGAATATCAACACCTGTTTTTAGAGCCCCCGCAGGAGAAACCAATGCATGTTCTACAGACACAAACTGATCTAAAGACATTGGTTGTTCAATAGATAAAACCGACTGATCGAACAAACACACATGTTGCTCTGTATACAAATGCTTGGTTCGATAAGGCTTTGGTACCTCACCAAAACTGCCGATCGCCATATCAAGCTTGGCGTCTTCAAATACTTGCTGATAGTTACTCCGGTTTACATTGAACAGCACGACTTGCGAATTAGGAGAGGATTGCTTGATGAGGTCAAACAATGCTGGCGCGAACATCTGCTCAGCATAATCGGTAAGACCAATCTTCCAAGTCCCTTTATAAGTCGCGGCATCAAACGATTTAGACAGTAACACCTCTGACTGGATGGTATTGAGCAGAGCTTCTACCGTACTGGACAGTTCAATGGCTCGATCGGTCGCCTCCATCTTGCTACCGACACGCTCAAACAGAGGGTCATCAAACAACTTTCGTAGCCTTTGTAAACTATGACTCATCGCAGACTGGCTGACATAACAACGTTCAGCCGCTTTGCTCACACTGTTCGTTTTATACAGTGCCTGTAGTGCAATCAATAAGTTAAGGTCAATTCCTTTCCAGTTAAAATCAGCCACAAATCAATCCCATATCATTCATAGTTATAATTAAAACAATTAATTTGAATCATAGTTCAACTCCACCTAAATTACGCTAAACATTTATCTGGAATCGATCATGCTTTCAATTTTTAAAACCTTTTTCTGGCTTGGCTGGATTAGCTTCGGTGGACCAGCGGCACACATTGGCTACTTCCGTAAAACCTTTGTTGAGAAACTGAATTGGTTATCCGACGAAGAGTACGGGCAAATTGTCGCCCTCAGTCAATTTCTTCCGGGTCCAGGCTCAAGTCAGGTTGGCTTCGCGGTTGGTTACAAAAAAGGTGGCTTAACCGGTGCGATTGCCGCATTTGTCGGTTTCACCTCCCCTTCTGTCATCCTAATGTTGATATTGGCCTTAGTGAGCAACCAGTTGTTGGAAGCACCGCTTTTCATTTCAATCATCCACGGACTTAAGCTACTCGCGGTCGTGGTTGTAGCTGACGCCACTTTCGGCATGTACAAAAACTTTTGCCAATCAAAGATGGCAACAGCACTGTGTGTGATCACCGCGATTGTTCTACTTTTGATTCCAGGGATCTGGCCTCAAGCCTTAGTACTCCTATTTGCAGCGATGGTTGGCAGTAAGTTCTTAACCTCGCAAGACTTAAAAACAACGCCTTCGACACATAAGATATCCATAACACCGCTAGTGATTTTTGTAGCACTACTGATTGGTTTACCTCTATTCAGTGCTTACTCTCAAGGCATTGAAGTATTTGGCTTGTTCTACCAAGCAGGCAGCTTGGTATTCGGTGGCGGGCACGTGGTTCTTCCTCTGCTACAAAATGGTATTGGTGATCAACTGTCCCAAGATACCTTCCTAACAGGCTATGCCGCTGCGCAAGCTGTACCTGGCCCAATGTTTACATTAGCCACTTATCTAGGCTATGTGTTGATGCCATCGGCACCGATTACAGGTGCACTGCTCGCAACAGTTGCGGTGTTCTTACCGGGTTTCTTATTGCTACTGGCTGTACTGAAGAATTGGCAGGCGATTGCAAGCAAGCCTTTGGTGGCAGGTGCGCTTACCGGTGTGAATGCAGCAGTTGTTGGTCTATTGCTTGCGGCCCTGTATCAACCCATCTTCACAAGCGCAGTGAGCAGCGGCATAGACTTCGCTCTGATCATTGTTGGTGTGTGGTTATTAAAAACCGTAAAGGTCCCGATTGTAGGGTTAGTGGGTGTGTTTATGTTGTTTGGCGCAATTACAGGTTTGGCGATCTAAGCTATCAATTAATAGACAGACAAATAAGAAGTGAGAGGTTTGATCGCTTACTTCTTGTTTTCCCGCTCTTCTTTCAAAAACTAAAAGCATCTTTTACTTCCTATAGTGGTTTAACCCCGTGGAAGTTAAAGAACAAATTGCAATCAATAAGCGGTACAAAGCTCAGCGGCCAAAATGATTTTTGGTGTTCAGGAAGGTAATACCTTAAGAAAGCGATTAAGTTATTACATGGATTGACATGCTCTCTCGCCATAATGTAATCGTAATGCCACCCCTTCTGTAAGGCGTGTTTTCTTGTCGTCATATAACGGCCTATTTTCCAAGCGACCCCAGGATCGGTAGGAATCAAAATAGACAGAGTGCCTCCAGGCTTTAACACTCGTAACCACTCTTTGATCACCAAATGAGGCTCGTATAGGTGCTCCAATATATGAGTTGCGATCACGCGCTCGAAGCTATTGCTTTCAAAATCTAACTCACAAGCATTAGTTACGTTAAAAGTGAGTTTGTCATAAGAATTGATACGACTGAGTTGCTCTTTTGCCACCTCAAGAGCCGCAGCATCGCCATCACTCACGATATACTCGTCAAAGGTGTGTTTGACGTGCAGCAAGTGTTCACCTGTACCGGAGCCCACTTCTAACACTCTCGAAAAGTGTTCACTTTCACCAAATGGCTTTTCACATGCTATGTGGCCAGCTCTCATCACATAACCCGTTGTATTGCCGTTATAAACTCGCTCATCATATTCGTCACTGAAACGGGACAAATAATCGATCCACTCTTTGTCTTCATCCTTGCTTGTTCTCATGCTTGATTCCTATTCAGATAGCGTTTTATCACTCGTTCTTAATATAGAAAGAATCCTCATCTCTCGCCTACCTCGTGATACGTTGTCGAGTATCAACCCACAGAAAAAAGACATCACCGCTATCAACGCAATTGAGCTAGACAAAATCGCAGTAGGCACCCTTTCGACGAGCCCAGTATCGATGAAGTCGATGATAACGGGGATTCCTAAAACCAATGAAATGAAGCAAAGCAACATAGACAACACGCCAAAGAAAAACATTGGCTTTACATCTCTCAATAAGAACAAAATGAAATTGAGAATTTTGAGCCCATCACTAAAGGTATTCAATTTACTGGCTGTGCCTTCAGGCCTTGATTGATATTGCGTCGAAACTTCTTTGATTGGCATATTATGATGTAGCGCATGAACGGTAAGCTCTGTTTCTATTTGGAAGCCATCACTGAAAATGGGTACGGTTTTGACAAATCGATGGCTCATAATTCGATAACCAGAAAACACATCACTCAATTGAGCATTGAATGCTAAATTAATCAGCGATGAAAACAGCTTATTTCCTAGGATATGCCCTTTGGGATAAGCCATTGAAGCTCGCTCTCGACTTCCAATAATCATATCGAGTTTTTCATTATCCAATTGTTCGATCAGCGCAGGGCATATTGACGCATCGTAAGTGTCATCACCATCAGCCATCACATAGATATCAGCATCAATATCAGAGAACATTCTCCTGACAACCTCCCCTTTACCTTGGCGAGGCTCATGTCGAACAATAGCCCCAGCTTTCAAGGCCTCGTTTACCGTGTTGTCGGTTGAGTTGTTGTCATACACATAAATAGACGCATCAGGTAAAGCCTGCTTAAAAGACATAACTGTCTTTCCGATAGCACCCGCTTCATTAAAACATGGGAGTAATACTGCAACTTTTATACTATTCATAAACTCTCCCTAACCCTAAATATTCGGTAGCCATCAGGAACATCGTCATATATGGTCTCCAACCAGCTGGGAACATTTGAGCTGTATAATTTGTTTATAAGAGCCTCTTCACTTGCTGATTTTTTCAAAACCATTAAATGGGCGTCATTTCCTATAACAATATAATCAATGTTCTTAGCTTGGATTTCGTCCTTGGCTAAACTCATATCCCCCTCTAACATAACCTCTATAAGAAATTGATTACCAACGATATTTCTATGATAAGGAGCTGCAATTATGCGGTTATTAGTGCGGGCCAACACAGGTGCTCCCGTCTCAATTCCTGTTAGAATAACCTTTGATTCGATGCCCTTTTCTTCCAATACTCTAAATAGAGTTTTCTTGTCATTTTCAATTGTATTTCGTTCAAAATCATCATTACCAACCGCTATCACTAGAAATGCCATTACTAATGGAGCTCCTAATAATATAATCAACACTTTAAATATTGAATATTTTACAAACTCAGACAACCTTATAACTACATAAGCCTGAAAAGGGCTTGATAAAATAAAACATAATCTTATCACCCTAACCTGCCAGAATATGGCAAGGAATAAATTCAATACGAAAATAATATACAATATTGTACAATGATGATTATTAACTCTAAAAAAAGGATACAATAAAGCAGGGATGACCAGTAACACATAATTATCAATAGATAATAATCCATTCTCACTTATATACTGAAAAATTGATTTAGCTTCAGAAACATGGTCAAGCCAATAAGTCTGAAGTATAGGTGGATAATCGACAAACAAAGCACTGGTAATATTTGGATATAACAAAGCTACTGGAGTCACATATCCAACACCCAATATAACAAACACAAATGAACGCAACCCAAAAGGCCAACTATCAAATTTAAACCAATTGTAATTATTAACAAAAGCCCAACCAACAAAAAACAAAACCACAATAACAAATGACACTTCATCGTACTTAAAATCAAAGAACTCATTATAAGGTCTGTTTAATAAAACGGAGATAACAACTGAAACACAGCAGAACAGATATAGCCTTGATACATAAACAAACCAACTCTTGCTAACAAAAAAACAATACACAGTGTAGACGATAAAAAAAATCGCAAACAAAAGGATATTGTCTAACCCAGTCCATAACGACAATGCCAATAGAATAGATTGAGCATACACTCGCCATAATTGATTAATTTGACTTACAGTTATAGGTGTTAGAGATAGGAACAAGATAGCCAAAATAAGCTGAATATTATGATGATCTATGGAGCCAGGAATAAAATGCATAACCGATGGGGAAAACAGAGCAAACATCATGCTCAAAAACCGATAGCGCTCTCCGAAGTAGTGGTTACATAAATAGAAGCATGACAGTGAATAGAGGAGTAGATAAAGCAAAGGTACAATAGAAATAGACAGTGAATAAGCGGTACTTTCATCCACAACAAACAATAAAGGATACGCAATAACAGAAAGTATCAGATCGGGGAATCGGGACCAATGGATAACAATACCATCAGCGGCATTGAAATTATCCATTGGTTTTAGATACCAGCGCCCACTATTCATCCAATCTTGAAATTGAACAAAGCGCATGTAATCGTCATTATCATTTAAAACCAGTGTTGAGATACTCTCCCATTTATAGAAAAATATCGCAGTCGCACACAGCAGCCAAACAACAGAAATAATGATGATATCTTTATTAAAACTTTCACTCTTAGGCAAGATGAATATCCTTTTCATTAACCCAAAGATAATAATTTAAGTCGTTACTGCTCCATCTCTCTTACCTCAGATAACGCTCTATTTAAGTTGTCATTCGCCACTTTATAATAAGATGCTTTTTTATCGATAGCTTGTTGTAGATAGGGAATGGCTTCGTCAGGCTTACCCTGCAAAATTAAAAAATAACCGACATTATTCAAAGCTTCAGGAGCTTCCATGTGTCTCATAAAAACGTTGGTTGCCTTTTTGATATCCCCGGCAGCCAAGTAAATAAGCGCAAGGTTGTTTTGAGCCTTTTCATTATTAGGTTCTATCTCTAAAGCCGAACGAGTGTATTGATACGCTTCCTTGTAATTGCCATACATGTAGTGGGAGTACCCCATATTCAACAAAGCTTTAACTGAACTTTTGTCTATTGTCAGTGATTTTTTAAAGTACTCTTGCGCTATCTGGTGTTTTCCATCGACATCTTCCAGCACACCTATCCCCATGAAAGCTAATTCGGGAGACATGCTATCAACCTTCAAACCAGCCACTTCACTTTGACTTAAGGCTTGGTAATTTTTAATTGTTTCACTACTTTTTAAACGAACTTGATCTGCATTAATCGCTTTAAAGAAATAACTCCGCCCTTCCTCTTTGCGACGCTGCTTTGTATACAAAACACCTAATTGCTCTAGGACTTCGGTATGTGCAGGGTTAAAATCTAATGCTGCTAAATAAGCTTTCTCGGATAGTGCATAGTTACCACGAGATGAATGAATTTGGCCTATCGTAAAAAGCGTTTTATCGTGAAACTCTTTCTCAGGAAAGGATAGAGAGCGAATATATTCATAAAGGGCCAAATCGATATTGTTATCCCTCAATGCTACATCACCACGCATAATGGCTTCTTTCTCACTCAGTGGAGGGTCATCACTGCTTAAGGTATCGATTGGTTTACCTGAATACAACTCTGCATCAAATTGGTTTGTCGGCTCATCCGAGGATGCACAACCAAGAATAACGAACACTAATAAAGCTAGAAAATATCTACTCACTCGTATCATAAACTTACTCCTGGTGCACCAAGTGCATCAATAACAATAATGATCCCAGGCCCTAACGCGACAATAAAAAAGCAAGGCCAAATAAACAACAACATAGGGAACAACATTTTAGTCGGTATCTTGGCCGCGATTTCTTCAGCAGCTTGCTGACGCTTATCTCGAAAATCTACCGTATAATCACGAAGAGTCTGCGCTAAGCTTCCCCCCATTCTAGACGCATGAGAAAGCAAAGAAACCAACCCCTCTAATTCGACTAGCCCCGTCCGGTCAATGAACTGCCTTAGCGCATCTGGCATGGTGACACCTGCTTGTATCTTGGCAAAAACAGTCTCCAATTCATCGGCTAACTCTGGCTGAGAAACATAAAGCTCAGAAGCAACTCGTCCAAGTGCTGCATTAAAGCCTAGACCAGATTCCGTACAAACTACAAGAAGATCAAGAGCATCTGGTACACCATTTCTAATTTTCTTCTGTCGCTCTTTTTGCAACTTGCTCAAGATAATATTGGGAGTGAAAGTCCCAAGAAAGACGCAGGTCATGATCAATAAATTATTGTAGCTACCACCGAATGAGATGTAATAAACCATAAAGCCCGCGATGATACCGACCAAACTCGATAACACTTTCAATGCATAAAAAACCGATAACGCATTTTTTTCATGAAAGCCTGCATGCATCAACTTTTGTGAGTAGGTTTCATTATCCTTTTTATTACCTTTACTAATAAAAGGACTCAGCGACTCCAACGTATTAGAGAAGTCATAAGGCTTTCTATTATTGGGTGAACCCGTTTCTGATATCTGTTTGAGCTTTTTATCTAAAGGGGATCGGGTTCCCAAAATAAACAACCCTAGAGTCAATGTTAACAAAATGGTGGTAAGCAAAATCATTACGTAGATAACCATCTGAGAGCTGACTCCAAAGTCCGCTAACATTTGCTTCCAAACTTCAATGTTTAATAATTCCATAGGTTAAATCTCTATGCTGATGATTCGCTTAATCCATAGGGCTCCAATCGCTAAAAGTACGATACCAACACTGACCATTGAAACGCCGCGAGGGTCATTATAAAGCGGCTCAATATAATCTGGATTCGCCACTTTTAAAGCAAAAAACAAACCAAATGGGGATAAGGTTAATATCCATGCTGATAGCCGACTTTCAGCAGAAAGCGTTTTTATTTTCCTTTCTAGCTTAAAGCGAGATCTTAGAACTTCGGATACTTTTTGAAGATTTTCGGAGAGGTTACCCCCCGTTTCTTTCTGCAACATTACGGCACTAGAAAAAGCTAACATTGATACGGTGGGGACACGCTCTGCCATTTGTAAGATAGCCAAACGTAAATCGTAACCATAGTTAAGTAGGTTATAGGTATTTTTAAACTCGGCACCGATAGGGTCAGGGAGTTCTTCACCAACCTCATTGAATGATTGAATTAGCGGCTGCCCAGCTTGTAATGCTCGTCGAATAATATCCAACGCTTCAGGGAGCTGCTCTTCAAATCGAGCCATTCGATAACTCACTCGATTTTGCACATACAGGTAAGCAACAACCCAGACAGCAATGAATGCAGTTAGGCTAATGAACCACTCTTGTTGAGTCATTATTGATATCAGAGTGAGCGACACACCGCATAGAGCAACAATGAGTAAAAAGCGACTTAGCGAAACTCTAATACCGGCTAACTCCAACATCCGTTTTAAGCCAGCAAAATAAGGGATAACGATGAGCTTGCGATCTAATGGGGATAAGTCTTTATTATAATGCTCTTTGAGTAGCGATAAGCTCTCTTCATCGATATTACGTTGGGTCTCTTTCAAACGTCGAGAAAGCTCTTTATGCTTAGCTTTTTTCCCCGCAGCAGGCAATAACAAAGCTTGGGAGATAAAAAGCACCGCGATGAATAATAGGCCGAGTGAAACACTTACATTATCCATAATATCTCCTTAACCATGAGTCTCAGTGAAGAGCTCGAAAGGCAGATCGAGTCCACGTTTAACTAACTGGTCATGATATTGAGGTACGACCCCCGTCGCAGTGAAATAGCCGATAATATTGCCATCTTCATCAATACCTTTACGTTGAAAACGGAAAATTTCCGACATGGTAATCACCTCCCCCTCCATGCCGTTGATCTCTTGAATGCTCACCATACGGCGCTTACCATCTTCTTGTCGCTCCATTTGAACAACAAGGTGGATAGCCGAAGCAATTTGGGCTCTTAAGTTTTTGGTTGAAATGTTCCAACCAGCCATAGAGAACATGTTTTCAACACGGCTTAAGGCATCTCGGGGGGTATTGGCGTGAATAGTTGCAAGAGACCCATCGTGACCAGTATTCATTGCCGCCAACATATCAACGGCTTCGCTACCACGCACCTCACCAACCACAATTCGGTCTGGTCGCATACGTAAGGTGTTTTTGACCAACTCTCTCTGACTAATCTCCCCTTTCCCTTCTAAGTTAGCAGGGCGGGTTTCTAGGCGAATAACATGGGGCTGTTGAAGTTGTAACTCTGCAGAGTCTTCTATAGTAATGATTCGTTGGTCTCGAGGGATGAAACCAGAAAAGATATTCAGTGTGGTTGTTTTCCCTGACCCCGTCCCTCCTGAAATCAAGATATTAAGTTCTCCTTTCACGGCAGCTTCGACAAACTTAGCCATTTGAGGCGAGACGGAGTCGTAGCTAATCAAGTTATCCATCGTCAAACGATCAACGGCAAAACGACGGATTGAAACGGAAGGACCATCAAGAGCCAAAGGAGGGATAATGGCGTTAACACGTGACCCATCAACTAAGCGCGCATCTACCATAGGTGATGCTTCATCTATCCGACGCCCTACCTGACTTACTATGCGATCAATAATGTTTCTCAGGTGACGGTCATTCAGAAAAGTGTATGGCGTTTTTTCGAGTTTACCCCTTCGCTCAACGTAAACACTTTTAGGGCCGTTGACTAATATATCGGAGACCGTTTGATCGGCTAATAGAGGCTCAAGCGGCCCAAGGCCAAAAACCTCATCTTCTATCTGCTTGATAACCCGCTTACGCCCTTCGGCACTGAGTGCATGGCTCCCATCGTCAGCCATCAATTGTACGATGGCTTCATGTAGGTCTAGCTTAGCTCGCTCTTTTTCCAAGCTTGAAAGCAACCCTAAGTCTAACGTTTCAAGGAGCTGCTTATGGAAAAAGTGTTTAATTGATAGCTCTTGCTCGAGAACTTTCCGAGCCTCATCAATCGCCTTTTCTTTTTCTACATGAGCTTCTGCACTGCGAGAGTGGCTAGACACCTCAACGCTTGATAAACGTTCAACAGGATTGGCATCTTCTGAATCATGCGAAATCTGTTCTACTCTTTTTTCAAACTCTGGATTTACATTTTTTCGTTTAAAGAACATCACAATCCCTCGCGTTTACTTTTTATCAACCCATTATGAAAACAGCTTTTTCAGCCACCCTTTCTCTTCCTGCTCTGGTGGTGAAAGAATGTGTGACAAATCGATAATAGAGCGAGTAATAGAACTTTTCTTTCTCGACTGAACTAGCGGTTGCCCCAAGTTGGCACTCTCTAATGCAACTTTGAAATCATTAGGCATAAGGTGTATGTCATGCTTACCTACCGCCTGTTCAATATCTTTTAATTTAATTGAGTGTCGCTTTTCATAACGGTTCAGAATGACCTCAATAGAATCACTTTGTAAGCCATACTCAAATTTCAGAGACTTAATGAGTCGACTTGTGTTTTTGACTGACACTAGGCTCTGTTGCAAAACAAGAAGCACCTTTGTTGCTGGTGATATTGCGGATGCAAACACATGGTCTAATCCTCTAGAGAGGTCAATGATCACATATGGGTAAAAACGGCGTAATATAGGAAGCAATCGGCCTATTTTCTGTGCCTGTTCAAAGTCATCAGCATTGTTCTCATGCTTAAAGCTTAGAACATGTAAGCCAGATTCGTGCTTATTTACCAAAGTTCCCAACGATATTTCATCTAGGTCATTCGAACTATTGATCGCATCCGAAACACTATAAGTAGGAACAATATTTAAATAATCAGGAATCACACCAAATTGAAGGTCGATATCAAGTAACAAAACCTCACCGGGGTGCTGACTGGCCATCTCAATAGCGGTATTCAACGCCAAGGTGGTCGCCCCCATTCCCCCCTTGGTGTTTAAAAACAGAATAAACTCACCGTAGCTTGAGTTCTCAAGCTTTTCGGCCGCCGTTTTCTTGAGCAGTGGGAGCAAATCAGAAAGCGTCACGTTGTGAGATAAGAAATCAGAAGCCCCTAGACGCAGCGCGATTTTTAATGAGCCATTGTCACTTTCATCACCGAGTACAACTAAAGATAAATCTTGTTCTTCTAGCGATAGATCATAACCCTGTAGCTCAACCATTTTTTGAGCCCAGTTGCCATGTGCTTCAACAAAAATAAGTTCTGGAACATCGGCACTTTTTAAGTACTCCTCACTCATTGCTCCGAGAGAAAATGATGTCACATGCACATTTCGACATTTCTTCAGCTCTTGGCTCATGTGTGAGAGAAAACCCTCAGTACTGTAGATCAACCAGACTTTTAGGTTTGTTCTCAAACGCGTAATATCGTTCTCATTAGGCGTGATTTTGATCGCTTCCCCCATACCGCTACTCCTGTATAAAATAACTTATGGACACCGATTCCGAGTTTCGGAGTCCGCCCTTACCACACCTAAACTTTCTGCAGGTAAGATGGTTTCAAATGAGGGAGCAGCCAAGTAACCACTCGTACCTAAAAAACTCAAATTATCAATTAATTGAATTCCGTACCCTGTCGCTCGTGCCCTTACAAATTTAATGCTACTAAAGACAGGATCCGTATCATAACCAGATGTAATTTCATTCCCACTCACATCTAAATATGCAACTTCCAAATTCGCCGCGGTAAAACCAACAAGAGGGAGATCAGCAACAACCATTCCCGCGATATTGTCCCTATCAGCAACGTAGCAAACCGTGGCTAACCTTGCTGCCTTTCTGGTCGCTTCACTGACCATTTGAAGCGAAAATATGTAAGCACCCAGCGCTAAAATAAGGAAGACCAAGAGAAAGACTAGCCAAGACACTATGGTAAATTCGATAATAGCGATGCCTTTAATACGCCCTTTGTACCGTTTCATCACAACACCCTCATTATCGAAGAGACACTAATCGGAATAGAAAAGCTCGCCGAAGAAAACGGGATCGACACAAAGTGAGGAATATAATTGTAGGTCACACTCACACGTACATAGCTATCTGTATTCGGTGGGCTAATTGTCACGTCAGAAACAACTAAATTCGACAATATCGCCGTTCCAGCTGTGTTTTGACCATAAACCACCACATTCTGTATTTCTGACGACAGAGCCAGCGTTCCACCTTTGGTTCCATAGACTTCACTAACCGCATAGCGGGCGCCATTTTGAACGGATTTAGATATCACATTGTAGTGAATCATCATATTGCCCAGTTCAAGCACTAATATAAGGAAGAACAGCAATACAGGAGTCGCGATTACCATCTCGATAGCAGCAAAGCCACGATTAGATTTAATTAAAGGTTTCATAATCAAGACTCCCCACTATCAGGATCCTTATACAAAACAATCTTATAAGTTCCTTCCGTTGTTGATTCTGTACTACCTGAACCACCAACCACACTACAGGAGTGAATGAACTCACCAAAGACGGCTGGTGTACCTGAGTTATTAGTTGGTGCTTTTTGCAACAAGAAAAAACAACCAATTTTATTCACAGTAAAGTCAGTGGCACCACCACTTTTACCTGTGCAATCCACCATAGGTATCGGTAAAATACGACGCCAAGCGACACCATTTGCTGCGCACCCTGAACCATTACTTGCTATACATGCGTTGGTATCAGCTTCATATTGCGCGTAGGTATAAGTGCCATCAAAATCGATATCCCCTGTACTTGCATCAATCGTAATCTCATCGCTAGGCTCTGTAGTTATGTAGTCAGAAGGGTAATCTGATGCCGTTAAGCCACCACCATAATCGCCAAAACGAGTATTCAAGCCATCGCCTGTTGGGCCAACCGTGCCGCCAGGTTTGGTCGTGATATCTTCACCAATTTTAACGGGTTGGTCATAACTACCACCTAACCCCTCTTTTATAGCCTTACCACCAGACCCAAAGTCTAATAAATGATAATTACCGTTACCCATTTCAGATAAGCTACTGTCACCCACCTTCAATGCATGGACAGTCCCGACTTCATAACCAAACACGCTCGTTATTGCATCGCCAGTAACGTCATGATATCCATCTTCAGGATCGACGTCGTTGTCCGAAGTTCCGTCACCAATGCAAACCCCAATAGGCACAACGTTATTGACAACCTCTTGCCCGGAGCTTGGCCCAGCGACGGCACTTGCTGAAACCTCTTTTACTAGTCCAAACATTTGAATAAAGAACTCATCCATATCCAACGAATCTACTCGAACGCGTACATATACATCATCGTCATCACCGAAGGTGGCTGTTCCAGTAAAATCCTGAGGATCGTTAGAGTAATCAATGTTTATGGAAGCGGTGGTAAAATCAATCTCATGATTCCCTGTTGACGCTGCCATTGCATTTAACGCAGTGCCTATTTCAGCATCCACCGCATCTTTGTCTTTACTATTGTCCAGTATGGTTGCTGCAGCTAACGCCGCTGAATCTACGGCATTTTGTAAGCGTGTTTTATTAACCAGCATATGGTTAACATCTACAGCCAACGCTGACACAGCTAAGAAAACAAGCAGAGCAGCGGTAACTAATACGACAACTAAGCCTTGCTGTTTTCTGGGACTTTTTGATACTCGATACAACATATGAGTACCTCCAGATTTAGTTAAATTCTTCTAAGATCTGGCTACTACTTCCAGACAGTTCGTTTTCACCTCTGCCTACATATCTATCGTAACCAGTCTGCATCCGCTCCCCTGTACCATCCGGTACCACGAGTAAATTCTCTTGGGTCGCATTAGGGTTATACGTTTGTTCTGTTTTTACGAGTGCTACCGAATGCCCTAAACGAGCATCATTAGCACAGCCAACTAACACCATTACGAGAAAGACCATCATTATTCTAATCATATCTATCTCCTTATAAATCATGTCCAAATGAGCCTTCGCTACCACCATCTGTTGGTGATATTCCCTGTGAAGCTTGAGATTGCTCTGAATCCGATTCAGACGGTTCAGCGATATAAGCGCTTCGACCTAATAAGTAATATTCCAGATCATTCGGATCAACAAAGGCGTCTGTTGGTAACGTTACTTTACTTCGGTCAATAGGACTCGCAAGTCGAGGGGTGACAAGAATGACAAGTTCTGTTTCACCAGATACATACTCTTGACTATTAAAGAGTTGCCCTAAGATGGGGACATCACCAATACCCGGCATTTTGTTACTCACATCCCTAACATTCTCGCTGAGCAACCCAGCAATACCAATAGTTTGTCCGTCGGCTAGCTCAAGCGTCGATGACGCGCTTCGACGAGTAATTGGTGGGATAAAGTAGGTCGCATTGGTTGTTCCTGGGTCAATCGTTAACGAGCTGCTATTGGCAATTTCACTCACATCAACAGCCAAGTTTAGATTGATCTTTTTATCACTCAGAACCGTTGGGATAAATTTCAATCCAACTCCATACTCTTTATATTCAATCGTAATGCCATCTTCATCTGGCACAGGGATAGGGAATTCACCACCCGCTAAAAACTCAGCTTTGGAGCCACTTAATGCCGTTAAGTTAGGCTCAGCTAATACTTTCGCCACACCATTCTGTTTGGCTACATCCAGGGCGAATGTAAACAGGGTATTACTATCAATAAACGAGCCTAAAATGCCGTAATCAGTAGAGGTTGGAATATCAAAGATTGGCGTAGCCCCTAGAACACCAGCAGGAACTGACGACGCCCCCCAAGAAATATTCGATCCGCTCGTTTGGAAGAAGTGAAAGTTTGCATCAAATTTTCTCACCAAGCTTCTTTGAACCTCGGCAACCGTCACTTCCAACATAACTTGTTGAGCACCACCAATAGACATCAAGTTGATAACACCTGTCGCTGCAGCTTGCTCGCTACCACTTTCCTTCGATTCATCAGCCGTTTCACCCGAAGAGTAGGTTTCTGCTATTCGCATCGCTACATTCATTTGTTGCTGATTACTCACCTGCCCACTCAGCAGCAAGCGATTCTGGGCACTGTGCACCTCTATAGTTTCATCAGGAAGAAACTCATATAACTTCGCTTTTAAGCTATTAAGATCATGAGTGACTTCGATGTTGATCGATTCAATCAGCTGGCCACGGGAGTCCCACGCCATTAGGTTAGTAGCACCTAATTTTTTTCCGATTAAAAACAGCTCGCTCGATTTCAACATCACAATATCAAGTACATCAGGATCACCAAGCGACACTTTGCTCGCTTTCCCTGACAACACCACATGTGTTGATTTGTGATGAGGAACCGTTACCGTTTTACCCGTTTGTAGAGCAGCAAAGCTCAGTGTAGAGAAACAAACAAAGCTCAAAATACACGTTATTATTATTTTCATAACTCACCTCAATCCTTGACGCGAACACTAGATGCTTGAGTACCTTTAATGATCGTCACACTCGGCTTAGGTACGTATCGACGAACAACCTTTTTCTCAACTTCATGAGGGTTTCTCAGTGTCAGTTGAATACTGCCTTTACTCTTCGCTGTTAAAAGTTTTTCAGCATCTTTAGGTGAAACCTCTAATGTCACAGCTCGTACGATAATAGGACTGTTTTCATTCGTTTTTGCCGTTTGGTCTACTGCCAATACCTTGATATCTTTCAACACGGTACGAGTTGCTGCTGAGTTTTTGCTGTAAGAAACGGTGCTAAGTATGTCAACTTTATTACCTGGTAATAGAAAACCAGCCACACCAATAACATCATCCACTCGTATTGTTACCGCACGTTTATTCTCAGGTATTAATGCAGCAAGCGTTGAGCCTTCTCCTGGAATAGTAAAACGCATTTTATGAAGCACTTCTCCAGCATAAATAGTATTGGCCACCACTTTGCCAACCAATTCAGAAGCATCGGAAAAATTATTTTCATTAATCCAATCAACTTCCATCAACTTTGTCGCTAAGAACTGCTCCTCAATAATGGTTCCAGCTTCAATTTCTTGTGATGCCACCACGACTGGATGACGCTCCACAGTTTCAACTTCAACGGTTGGTTGAACTTGATCTTCCATCCACTGCTTAGCAAAAAATACAGCCGCTAAGCCAAATACTACGGACAGTAAAAACAGTAGGAAAACTTGACTCTTATTCATTATTTTCTTCCTCGTGTCCATCAGAGGTAAAATAGACTTCCCATGCCATGGAAAGAATATCGAAGGTAATAACAGGCGGGAGTTGTTCAAACGAAAGAATATCTTTGCTTATACCAACGAGATCTTTCGGTAAACATGGGAAAAGTGGCACCTTAAGAAGCGTGTGCATTTGAGACAAACGCTCAAAGAATCCATCTTGAAGCTCTACTTCTTTATCAGCAACGACGCTCATCCATAAAGCTTCATAGTCTCGTTGGTTAAGTGGCTTGAATTCAATCTTGTAACCTAAACGACGCAAAAAGGCAGGGTCGCTTATTTTCTTGGGATTTAGATTGGTAGAGAAGGCCAGCGTTAATACAAATGGCATCGTTATCTGCTGACCATTAGGCAGCGACAAATAATCGAATGAGTACTCCATCGGTACTATCCAACGATTAAGAAGCGCATCCACAGGCATGGGCTGACGACCAAGGTCATCAATGATAAAAATCCCATTGTTTGCCATCATTTGAACTGGAGCTAACCAGACTCGACTATTTTCTGAGTGATTGACTTCAAGCATATCCATCGTCAGTTCTCCCCCAACCTGGATATTGGGTCTTTCACAATTAAGCCAACGCTTGTCGTACTGATCTTTGAGGGAAATACTTTGATCGCTGCCGTTACTATCCAACGGCTTATGATGTTGCGCCGAGAACACCTTGATCTTACGAATCCCCTCATAATCAGGCGTAAAAACAATGAGGTAGACGCGCATCGCCGTCTTTGAT